>NZ_JBAGKI010000031.1:0-62441 GCF_036689795.1 Micromonospora palythoicola
CCGCCGCCGCGACGCCTGAGTCCGGGCGCGTCGAGGCGGCAGTTTCGGGGAAACTGCCGCCTCGGCGTGCCTGGAGGCGACAGTTTCCCCGAAACTGCACGAGAGGTCGCGAAGGGGGGCGGTCAGCGGGGGACGACCTGCTCGGCGGTCCAGTCGCGCCAAGTGGTGAGTTGGTCGGCGGCGGTGGCTAGTTGGTCGGCTACCGGGCCGGGGCCGGTGGAGCCGGGGGTGATCCGGGCCGCGAGGGCCGAACGGACCGACAGCACGTCGCGTACGGCCGGGTCGAGGTGTTCGCTGACGGTGGCCAGGTCGGCGTCGGAGACCTCGTCGAGGGCGCAGTCCCGGGCCGCGCAGAGCGCCACCAGCTTGCCGGTGATCTCGTGCGCGTCGCGGAACGGCACACCCTTGCGCACCAGCCAGTCGGCCACCTCGGTGGCCAGGGAGAAGCCCACCGGCGCGGCGGCGACCAGGCGGTCGACGCGTACCGTCATCGTGGAGATCATCCCGGCGAGCGCCGGCAGCAGCAGTTCCAGGGTGTCGACCGCGTCGAAGGCCGGCTCCTTGTCCTCCTGCATGTCCCGGTCGTACGTCATCGGCAGGCCCTTGAGCATGGTCAGCACCGCGACCAGCCCGCCGACCAGCCGACCCGACTTGCCCCGGGCCAGCTCGGCGATGTCCGCGTTCTTCTTCTGCGGCATGATCGACGAGCCGGTGGCGAAGGCGTCGTCCAGCTCCACCCAGCCGAACTCCTGCGACGTCCAGAGCACCACCTCCTCACCGAGGCGGGACAGGTGCACCCCGATCATCGCGGTGACGAAGAGGAACTCGGCGACGAAATCCCGATCGGCGACCGCGTCCATCGAGTTGGCGAACGACGTCCGGAACCCCAGCTCCTTCGAGACCGCCCCCGGGTCCAGCGGCAGCCCCGAACCGGCGAGCGCCCCCGCGCCGAGCGGACTGACCGCCGCCCGGTGGTCCCAGTCACGGAGCCGCTCCAGGTCCCGCAGCAACGGCTGCACGTGAGCGAGCAGCCAATGGCCGAAGGTGACCGGCTGGGCGTGCTGCAGGTGCGTCATACCGGGCGCGGCGGTGTCCACGTGCCGCCCCGCCTGCTCTACCAGCGCCTCGGCCAGCTCCACCAGCCGCGCGGCCACGCCCCGGGCGTGATCGCGCAGATAGAGCCGCAGGTCGGTGGCGACCTGGTCGTTGCGGGACCGGCCGGCGCGCAGCTTGCCGCCGAGACTGCCGAGCCGTTCCAGCAGGCCCCGCTCCAGAGCGGTGTGCACGTCCTCGTCGTCGACGGTGGGACGGAACGCGCCCGAGGCGCAGGCGGCCTCCAGGTCGTCGAGGGCGGCGAGGATGCGGCCCAGCTCCTCCGGGTCGAGCAGGCCGGCACCGGCCAGCACCCGGGCGTGCGCCCGGGAACCAGCGATGTCGTACGGGGCCAGCCGCCAGTCGAACTGCACGCTCACCGACAGGCGGGCCAGTGCCTCCGACGGGCCACCGGCGAACCGGCCTCCCCACAGGCTCGTCCGGTTGGCCGCTGCGCTGTTCTCGGTCAGGCTCTTGTCGTCCACCCGGTCAATTGTGGTCCCCACGATCAGCCGTCCCCCAACCGGGCACCCGCGTCCGGCACAACCTCGGTCATGGCGTACTCCCTTCGGCACTGTCGTCCCGGCGGGCCCAGCTGGCGAGCCGTTCACCGAGCGCGGCGCCACCGTCGGCGGCACGTGCCACGACGAAAATGGTGTCGTCGCCGGCGATGGTGCCGACGACCTCCGACAGGCCCGCCCGATCCAACGCGCTGGCCAGGTAGTGGGCGGCCCCCGGCGGAGTACGCAGGACCGCGATGTTGCCGCTGGAATCGACCTCGTTGAGCAGCTCACGCAGCAGCCGCACCAGACGGGCCGGCGCCGCCTCGGCGTCGCGCAGCGGCCGGTGACCATCCTCGGGAATCACGTACACGGCACGGCCGTCACCGCCCCGCGCGGTGACCGCGCCGAGTTCCTTCAGGTCCCGCGAGAGGGTGGCCTGGGTGACCTGGACGCCCTCCGCGCCGAGCAACTCGGCCAGCTCGGTCTGCGAACGGACCGCCCGGTCGCGGATCAGCTCGACGATGCGGGCATGGCGGGCGCCCCGGGTCAGCGGTGCGGTCACTGGATCAACCTTCCGTTCGCGACTGCGGGACTCCGCTGCGCTGCGTTCCTCGCGCTCACCGGGACTCCTGCAGCAGGAAGGTCAGCAGCGCCTTCTGGGCGTGCAGCCGGTTCTCCGCCTGGTCGAAGACGGCACTGCGCGGGCCGTCGAGCACCTCGTCGGTGATCTCCTCGCCGCGGTGCGCCGGCAGGCAGTGCAGCACGATGGCCTCCGGCGCGGCGTGCCCGAGCAGCGCCTTGTTGACCTGGTACGCCAGGAACGGGGTGCTGCGGTCCATGCCGTCGGCCTCCTGTCCCATCGAGGTCCAGGTGTCGGTGGCCACCACGTCGGCGTCGCGGACGGCGGCGACCGGGTCGGTGAGCACCCGGATCGAGCCGCCGGTGCCGGCGGCGATCGCCTCGGCACGGGCCACCACGTCCGCGTGCGGGTGGAAACCGGCCGGACCGGCGACCCGCACGTGCATGCCGGCGGTCGCGCCGGCCAGCAGGTACGAGTGGGACATGTTGTTCGCCGCGTCCCCCACGTAGGCGAGCGTGCGCCCCACCGTGCCGCCGCACCATTCGCGGATGGTGAGCAGGTCGGCGAGCAGCTGGCACGGGTGGAACCCGTCGGTGAGCGCGTTGACCACCGGCACGGTGGCTCCGGCGGCGACCTCCGCGATCCGGTCGTCGCCATGGGTACGCAGCACGATCGCGGCCACGTAGCGGGACAGCACCCGGCCGGCGTCGCCGAGCGACTCACCCCGGCCGAAGTGGGTGACCTGGGTGTCCACCACCAGCGGGTGACCACCCAGTTCGGCGATGCCGGCGTCGAAGGAGATCCGGGTGCGCAGGCTCTGCTTGTCGAACAGCACCGCCACCGAGCGCGGCCCGGCCAACGACGCGAACGCGAACCGGTCGGCCTTCATCCGGCCGGCCAGGTCGAGCACCGCGGACTGCTCGGCCGGCGACAGGTCGTCGTCACGCAGGAAATGCCGGATCACGCGGAAGCCTCCCTCGGCGCCACCGGGTTGGTCGAGAAACCGGTCGGCGCATCCCTCTCGACGGGTACGACCGGGATCGCGCCGCCGGACGGCGCGACCGGGGCGACCCGATCCGGGGCACCCGTGGACGCCGCCAGGGCGGCCGGCAGCGCCGCCAGGAAGGCGTCGACCTGAGCGGTGGTGAGGATCAACGGCGGGGCCAGCCGGATCACGTCGGGCTGGATCGGATTGACCAGGAAGCCGGCCTCGCGCAGCGCCCCGGCGAGCGCGGCGGACACCGGTGCGGTCAGCGTGACACCGAGCAGCAGCCCCGCACCGCGTACGCCGGCCACCAACGGATGACCGAGCGCCTCGATCCCCCGACGCAGCCGCTCACCGAGCCGCTTGACGTGGTCGAGCAACCCCTCACTGGCGATCGTGGAGATGACGGCCAGCGCGGCGGCGCAACTGACCGGATTGCCGCCGAAGGTGCTGCCGTGCGAACCGGGGCCGAGCAGGTCGGCGGCCGGGCCGAAGGCGAGCGTCGCGCCGATGGGCAACCCGCCACCGAGCCCCTTGGCCAGAGTCACCACATCCGGTTCGACGCCGTCGGCCTGGTGGGCGAACCAGTGCCCGGTCCGGCCGACGCCGGTCTGCACCTCGTCCAGCACCAGGAGGGCACCGTGGCGGGCGGTGATCCGGCGGGCCGCGGCGAGGTAGCCGGCGGGCGGGACGACCACACCGTTCTCGCCCTGGATCGGCTCCAGGATCACCATGGCCGTGGCGTCGGTCACCGCCGCGGCCAGGGCGGCCACGTCACCGTACGGGACATGGGTCACCTCGCCCGGCAGCGGCCGGAACGGGTCGGCCTTCGCCGGCTGACCGGTCAGAGCGAGGGCGCCCATGGTCCGGCCGTGGAAGCCGCCGACGGTGGCCACCACCTGAGTGCGGCCGGTGCACCGGGAGAGCTTGAACGCCGCCTCGTTGGCCTCGGCTCCGGAATTGGCGAAGAACACCCGGCCCGGCCGGCCGGCGAGGGCCAGCAGCAGTTCGGCAAGCGCCACCGGCGGTTCGCAGACATACAGGTTGGAGACGTGGCCGAGCGTGGCGACCTGCTTCGACACGGCCGCCACCACCGCCGGGTGCGCGTGCCCGAGGGAGTTGACGGCGATGCCGCCGAGCAGGTCGACGTACTCCCGGCCGGCCTCGTCGACCACGACGGCGCCGGAACCCGACACCAGCGCCAGCGGCGGCGTGCCGTAGTTGTCCATCATCGCCTGCCGCCACCGGCTGACCAGGGCACTCATGAGGGAATCACCATCGTTCCGAAGCCTTCCGGGGTGAACACTTCCAGCAGGGTGGAATGGGCGACCCGACCGTCCACGACGTGTGCGGCCGGCACTCCTGCGTTGACGGCCCGCAGGCACGCCTCCATCTTCGGCACCATGCCCGACTCCAGCGACGGCAGCAGCTTCGCCAACTCGTCCGTGTTGATCTCGCTGAGCAGGCTGGACCTGTCCGGCCAGTCGGCGTA
Organism: Micromonospora palythoicola; assembly: GCF_036689795.1. Classification (NCBI taxonomy): domain Bacteria; kingdom Bacillati; phylum Actinomycetota; class Actinomycetes; order Micromonosporales; family Micromonosporaceae; genus Micromonospora; species Micromonospora palythoicola. The sequence goes on from NZ_JBAGKI010000031.1 coordinate 4,653, forward strand.
CAGGCCGGGCACGTCGGTGAGCACGACCAGCTTGCGCGCCCGCAGGGCGACCGCGAGCGCGGCGGCGGCGGTGTCGGCGTTCAGATTGTGCAACACACCGTCCGCGTCCGGCGCCACCGTGGAGATCACCGGAATCCGGCCGGCCGCGATCAGGTCGTCCACCGCCGAGATGTCCACCGACTCGACGTCGCCGACCTGACCCACGTCGACCGGCTGCCCGTCGACGTACGCGGACCGTCGCACCGCCCTGAACAGCCCGGCATCCTCACCGGAGAGACCGACCGCGAACGGACCGTGCGCGTTGATCAACCCGACCAGTTCGCGGCCCACCTGCCCGAACAGCACCATCCGGACCACGTCCATCGCCTCCGGGGTGGTCACCCGCAGGCCACCCCGGAACTCGCTGGCGATGCCCAACCGGCCGAGCATGGCCGAGATCTGCGGTCCGCCGCCGTGCACCACCACCGGCTTGAGGCCGACATAGCGCAGGAAGACCATGTCGGCGGCGAAGGCCCGCCGCAACTCCGGGTCGACCATCGCGCTGCCGCCGTACTTGATCACGACGGTGGCGCCGGACAGACGGGCCAGCCAGGGCAGCGCCTCGATCAGCGTGGCCGCCTTGGCCTGGGCAAGGGCCAGATCGGAGTTCAGATTCACCAGGCCAGCCTTCCGTTCGCGACTGCGGGACTCCGCTGCGCTACATTCCTCGCGCTCACCAGGCCAGCCTTCCGTTCGCGACTGCGGGACTCCGCTGCGCTACATTCCTCGCGCTCATGTTGAGTAGGCCGAGTTCTCGTGCACGTAGGCGTGCGACAGGTCGTTCGTCCACACCGTCGCCTCGGCGGCACCGGCGTGCAGGTCGATCCGGATGGTGACGTCCCGGCCGGAGAGATCGACCTTCGAGCGGTCCTCGGCGGCGGCGCCGGACCGACAGACCCAGATGCCTTTGACCGCCACGTCGACGGCGTCCGGCTCGAAGGCGGCGGCGGTCGTGCCGACAGCGGCGAGGATCCGGCCCCAGTTCGGGTCGTTGCCGAACAGCGCGGTCTTGACCAGGTTGTTGCGGGCCACCGACCGGCCCACCTCGACCGCGTCGTCCTCGTCGGCGGCGCCGACCACCTCGATGGCGATCTCCTTGGTGGCGCCCTCGGCGTCGGCGAGCAGCTGCCGGGCCAGGTCGTGGCAGGCGGCGGTGACCGCCGAGGCCAGTTCCGCCTCGCTCGGCGTGACACCCGAGGCACCGCTGGCCAGCAGCAGCACCGTGTCGTTGGTCGACATGCAGCCGTCGGAGTCCACCCGGTCGAAGGTGACCCGGGTGGCCGCCCGCAGCACCGCGTCGAGCGTCGCCGGCCCGGCCACCGCGTCGGTGGTGAGGACACAGAGCATCGTGGCCATCGCCGGGGCGAGCATGCCCGCGCCCTTGGCCATGCCGCCGACGGTCCAGCCGGCACCGGAGACAACGGTGGTCTTCGGCCGGGTGTCCGTCGTCATGATCGCCTCGGCGGCGACGCCGCCGTGATCACCCAGACTCTCGACAGCAGCGGTGACCCCGGGCAGGAGCCGGTCCATGGGTAGCCGCTCGCCGATCAGGCCGGTGGAGCAGACGGCCACCTCACCGGCACCGACCTGGTACGCGTTGGCTGAGGTCAACGCGGCGGCGGTGTGCTCGGCGGTGGCGTGGGTGTCCTGGAAGCCGGCCGGACCGGTGCAGGCGTTCGCACCACCGGAGTTGAGCACCACCGCCCGTACGCTGCCGCCCTGGACGACCTGCTGGGACCAGAGCACCGGCGCGGCCTTGACCCGGTTGGTGGTGAAGACCCCGGCGACGGCGGTGTCGGGGCCCTCGTTGACCACCAGCGCCACATCCGGCCCACCGCTGGTCTTGAGGCCGGCGGCGACCCCGGCCGCCCGGAATCCCTCGGGAGTGGTCACGGTCATGGCGCGGTCCCCCACACGGACAGGCCCGTGGTTTCGGGCAGACCGAACATCAGGTTGGCGTTCTGCACCGCCTGGCCCGCGGCACCCTTGCCCAGGTTGTCCAGCGCGGCGACCACGATCAGCCGGCCGGAGTCGACATCGACGCCGGCCTGCAGGTGGCAGGAGTTGCCGCCCAGCGTGGCGGCGGTGTGCGGCCACCGACCCTCGGGCAGCAGGTGCACGAACGGTTCGTCCGCGTACGCCCGCGCCAGCACCGCGCGCGGGTCGGCCTCGCCGGTCGGCAGGGCGGTGACCGTGGCCAGGATGCCGCGCGGCATGGGCGCCAGCACCGGCGTGAACGACAGCCCGGTCGCCCCGGTGGCCTGTTTGATCTCGGGTACGTGCTGGTGTGCGCCCACCTTGTAGGGCGACAGGTCGCCCATCACCTCACTGGCCAGCAGGTGAGCCTTGGCCACCCGGCCCGCACCCGAGGTGCCGGACGCGGCGACGACCACCACGTCGTCGGGTCGGGCGGCACCGGCGGCGATCAGCGGCGCCAGCGCCAGGGTGATCGTCGCCGCGTAGCAGCCGGTGCTGGCCACCCGTTCGGCGGTGGCGATCCGCGCCCGCTGGCCGGGCAGCTCGGGCAGGCCGTAGGTCCACGCGCCCGCGTGCGGGCCGCCGTAGTAACGGGCCCAGGCGTCGGCGTCGGCGAGCCGGTGGTCGGCGCCGAGATCGACGATCCGGACCCCGGCGGGCAGTCGCGCCGCCAGGGCGGCGGACTCACCGTGCGGCAGCGCGAGGAAGACCAGATCGGCCTCGGCCAGCACCTCCGGCGTGGTCCCGCCGAGGGTCATGTCCAGCCCGGTCAGCTGCGGGTGAACGGCCTCGACCGGTTGCCCGGCCTGGCTGTGCGCGGTCGCGGCGACCAGGTCGAACTCGGGGTGCCCGGCAAGCAGACGGAGCAGCTCACCACCGGCGTACCCGCTCGCCCCGGCGACCGCAGCCCGAATCCCCATACCCACCTCCGCATGAATATGCAGAGAAGGTTAACAGGGGCGCACCTCGAACTGCAAGTTCATACAGGAAGCCGTATGGTAATGAACCACGATGGGTGCCGGTGTGCTACAGCCGGCCCTCGGCGACCGCGTCGGTCACCCAGGGGATGACCTCGTCGAGCATCTCATCCAGGGACGTGGTGGCGGTGAAGCCGAGCACCTCGTGGGCCTTCGTGGTGTCCGGCACCCGCTTCTGTACGTCATGCTGGAAGGGGTCGTCGCTGACGTACCGGAACGGCACGTCCGGTCCCTTGATCTTGCGCCAGATCAGCTCGGCCAACTCCAGCACGGTGGTCGACTCGGCGGTGGAGAGGTTGAAGTCCTCGTTGGCCGCCGCCGGATGCTCGATGGCCAGCGCGATGCCCCGGGCCAGGTCCCCGCCGTAGGTGTAGTGCCGCACCTGGTCGCCCTCGCCGAGGATGTGCAGCGGATCCTGCCCCTTGACGATCTTCTGCACCAGATCGGGCACCACGTGCGACATGGCCAGCTTGACGTTGCCGGAGAGCACCTCGGCCTGGCCCAGCGCCCGCCCCTCCCCCACGCCGACGCAGTTGAACGGCCGCACGATCGTGTAGGGCAACCGGTACTGGTCCCAGGCCGCGCGGGCGTAGTACTCCACGGCCAGCTTCTGGAAGCCGTACGAGGACAGCGGCGGCGGGATGCGTCGCTCGTCGCCCTCCCGGCTGGGCCAGTGCTCGGTGGACTCGAACACCATCGAGGAGGAGAGGTAGGTGACCTTGGACAGCCGGCCGTCGCGGTGAGCCCGGATCGCCGCGTCACAGGTCGCCGCCATGATCCGCTCGTTGGTGGCGAGCAGGTCGTAGGCGTACGCGTGGAAGTAGGAGATCCCGCCGATCATCGCCGCCCCGGCGACCAGATGGTCGCAGCCGTCGAGCAGCCCGGTCAGCAGATCGGTGTCGCGGGCGTCCCCCTCCACGAACCGGAACCGGGGGTTCCCCTCGTGGCTCTGGGCGACCGGACCGTACTTCGAGAAGTTGTCGACACCCACCACCTCGTGGCCGCGGTCGAGCAGCTCCGCGACGAGATAGCCGCCGATGAAGCCGGCCGAACCGGTTACCAGGATCTTCGCCACGAACGCTCCTATGCCGTCTTCTCGTACTCGGTGCCACGCGGAGCCGGCACGGCCGCCGTCCGCACCCGGGCGGTCAGCTTCTCCCGGCTCAGCCGTCGACCGTAGGCGAACACGTACCAGCGCAGGTAGCCGGGGAGGAAGCGGCCCAGGTCGAAGTGAGACTCGCCGAGCGGACGGTCCAGCCAGATGGTCGGAATCTCCGCCACCGGCAGGCGCAGCCGGGTGGCCTTCGCGGTCAGCTCCAGCCCGATCTCGAAGCCGGTCCGCGACTCGATGCCGACCTCCCGGACGAACGCGGTGTCGTACGCCTTGAAGCTGTTGGTGGCGTCGCGGGTGCCGGCCCGGGCGAAGGTGTAAAGACTTCGTCCCGCCCAGCGGGACATCATCCGCTTGAGCCTCGGCCCGCCGACCTGCTGACCACCCGGCATGTACCGGGAGGCCGCGGCGACCACCACCCCCCGGTCCACCAACCGGGCCAACTCGTCGATCTGGCGGGGATCGTCACACCCGTCGGCCATCGTCACCACCGCGACCGGCGCCAGGGCCGCGTCGATGCCGAACCGGATCGCGTTGGCCGGGCCCCGGCCGTAGGTGTTGAGCACCGCCCGGACCCTCGGGTCGGTACGCGCGATCCGTTCGACGTACGGGACCGTGGTGTCCTCGGGCATGTCGTGCACGATCAGCACCTCGGCGGGCAGCATCAGTTCCCGCAGCATCCGCTCCAGGCAGCGGATGATCGCCTCGCCCTCGTTGTAGACCGGCACGATCACCGAGACCCGGGGATTCATCACACCCGCACCCCCTGTCCGGTCAGGCCCCACATGTCGACCACCGGTTTGTCGGTGTCGAGGCGGGCGTACTGCTCGTGCGGCGCGGCGATGACCAGCAGGTCCGCCCGGCGCAACACCTCGTCCAGGTCGACCAGGCGCTCGTCGGCCACGTACGGGTCGGTGCAGAGCGTCTCCCGGGTCTTCAACGCCAGGATCTTGCGCAGCTTGTACGCCAGGCTCTCCCGGGGATCGTCGCTGCCGCCCTTGAAGGCCATGCCGAGGATGCCCACCGTCGAGGAGGCCAGGTCGAACCGGTCCTCCAGGCGGGACACCAGATACAGCGGCAACCCCTCGTTGATCAGCATCGCGGAGTGGCCGAGCACGAAGTTGTTGCGGTTGAACGCGGCCAGTTGCATGGTGTCCTTGAACAGGCACGGCCCGGCGGCGAAACCGGGCATCGGCAGATCGGCCGCGCGCGGGTAGTCGTACGCCACCGCGTGCCGGATCCGGGCGAAGTCCAGCCCGAAGTCGTTCGCCATCATCCAGAACTGGTTCGCGGTGGCGAACTTGATGTACCGCCAGGTGTTGGTGAACAACTTCGCCAGCTCGGCCTCCTCGGGTTCGAGCGGGACGATCTGGTCGGTCAGGTGCCGGAACAACTTCTCCGCCCGCGCCAGCGCCTCCGGGGTCCGCGCGGCGACGATCTGCGGCAGCGTGAACAGCTCGGTCATCGCCCGGCCCTCGGCGATCCGTTCCGGGCAGAACGCCACCTCCGCACGCAGACCCTTGCCGGCCAGCAACTTCTCGGTCAGCGCGGTGACGCCGGGGTACACGGTGCTGCGCAGCACGATCAGCTGGCCGTCGCGCAGGTGTTCGGCGCAGCGTTCCAACGCGCGGGGCACGGCACCGAGATCCGGGTTGAGGTGCTCGTCGACCGGCGTGCCGACCACGACGACCAGGTGGTCCGAGATCCCGACGGCGGCGGGGTCGGTGGTGGCGCGCAGCCGGCCGGCCGCCACCGCCTCGGCCAACGGATCGGCCGCGCCGGGCTCGGCGAAGGGCAGGGTGGCCGCGTTGACGCCCGCGACAGCCTCGGCGTTGATGTCGTACAGCACGACGGACAGCCCGCGGGCGGCGAAGGCGATGCCCAGCGGCAGGCCCACCCGGCCACAACCACCGACGATGCAGACGTCGACCGAGGCGGGCGGATCATCGGACATGAGGGGGCTCCCGTGGGGGTGGCGGGTGTGATCCCAAAGTCGTCGGGATACAGCAGGCTAACCCCTCAGACGTGACTCGCGGGTAACCAAACAGCCACCGGTGTTGACCTTTCGGTCGATCCCGCACCTACCCCCTTGCCGCCGTCACCGACCGCACACCGCACCCACTCCCGCAGTGAGCAAGGGCCCCTTCCCCGCACGAGGCGTCGGGAAGGGGCCCTTGGCCGCCGGTCAGGCGCCGCGGAGGGTGGCGCCGCAGCGTTCGGCGGCGCGGGCGACGGCGGCGTCGCGGGCGGCCACCGCCTCCTCGACCGTCAACGTGCGGTCCGGTGCCCGGAAGGTCAACTTGTAGGCCAGTGACTTGCGTCCGGCGCCGAGCTGCTCCGAGGCGTACACGTCGAACAGACTGACCGACTCCAGCAGCTCGCCGGCGCCCTCGACGAGTGCCTGGCGGACCTGGGCCGCCGGTACCGACTCGGCCACCACCAGCGCCACGTCGATCAGCGCCGGCGGGTAGCCGGAGACAGCGGGCGCGGCCGTCACCGCGGGTGCCGGCAGCGCGTCCAGGTCCAGCTCCATGGCGCAGGTCCGCCTCGGCAGTTCGAGCGTCGCCACGACCTGCGGGTGCAGCTCACCGGCGTGGCCCACGACCGCGCCGTCGACCAGCAGCGCCGCGCAGCGGCCCGGGTGCCACGGGGCGTACTCGGCCGAGCGCACCTCGACCTGCCGGTCGGGTACCCCGGCGGCGGCGAGCACCGCGCGGCCCGCCTCGACGGCGTCCGCCCAGCCGGCCGACCGCCCGCCGCCCCACCAGCCGGCCGGCTCGATCTCACCGGTCAGCACGACGGCGACGTGCCGGGGCTGGCGCGGCACCACCGCGTCGGCGGCGGCGAACTCCGCGTCGGTGGGACGGCGGTCGACGCCCATCTCCGGCGGGCTGCCGGCGTCCACCCGAGGCTGGAAGACCGTGCCGATCTCGTAGAGGGCCAGGTCCCGCAGGCCCCGGCCGAGGTTGCGCCGGACGATACCGAGCAGCGGGCCGAGCAGCGTGGTGCGCAGCAGCGGCTCCTCCTCCGACAGCGGGTTGGCCAGCCGCACCGCCCGGCGACGCGGGTCGTCGGCGGCCAGGCCGAGCTGGTCGGCCAGCTCGGTGGCGACGAACGGGTGCGCCAGCACCTCGACGTAGCCGCGTTCGGCCAGGGAACGGGACACCGCCCGGTGGCGTCGCTGCTGCCAGGTCAGGCCCCGGCCGGGCGGCGCGGTCGGCAGCACCGACGGCACCTTGTCGTACCCGTCGAGGCGGACCACCTCCTCGACCAGGTCCGCCGGATCGGTCAGGTCGGGCCGCCAGGTCGGCGGGGTGACACTCAGCGCCTCACCGTCTCCGGCGGCCACCCCCACCGAGCCCGGTTCCTCGGCCAGCCGGTCGGTGCCCCGCGCCACGGTGCAGCCGACCTGCTCCAGCAGCGCGACCACCCGGGCCGGCGGGTAGTCGACACCGACCCGCCGGCTGGGCAGGTCGGCCGGCAGGGTGACCGGGGTACGCGGCCGGACGTGGTTGATGTCCAGCACCTCCTCGCCGGCGGTGCCGCCCGCGTACGAGGTGAGCAGCCCGACCGCCCGGTCCAGGGCGACCAGCGGCAGCGCCGGGTCGACCCCGCGCTCCCAACGCTTCGCCGCCTCGCTGAACAGCTTGTGCCGGCGCGCGGTGCGGCCCACCATCGCCGGGTCCCAGTGGGCGGCCTCGAAGAGCACGTTGACGGTGCCCGGCAGCACCTCGCTGGTCTCGCCGCCCATCACGGCGGCCAGTGAGATCGGCATGCCGTCACCCTCTGCGGCGACCGGGTTCGGCAGCCCGGCGTCGCAGATGACCATGTCCTCGGGGGCGAGGGCGCGGGTCACCCCGTCGAGCGTGGTCAGTTTCTCCCCCGGTACCGCCCGGCGCACCACGAGCGGGCCGGTGATCCGGTCGGCGTCGAAGGCGTGCATCGGCTGGCCGAGTTCGAGCATCACGTAGTTGGTGATGTCCACCGGCAACGAGATGCTGCGGATGCCGGCGATGGTCAGCCGTTGCCGCATCCAGTCCGGGGTCTGCGCCGCCGGGTCGACACCGCGCACCATCCGGGCCGCGAACCGGTCGCAGCCGACCGGGTCGCGCACCTCGACCGGGTACGCCGGCTCGGCCGTGCCGGGCGTCGCCGGCATCCGGCCCCGGTCGGAGTAGTCGAGGCCGAGGGCGTGCGCCAGTTCGCGGGCGAGCCCACGCAGGGACATCTGGTAGCCCCGGTCCGGGGTGATCTCCACCTCGACGATGACGTCGTCGAGGCCGACCACCGGACGGGCGTCGTCGCCGGGCTCCGCCACCACGTGCTCGGGCAGCACCAGGATGCCGGAATGGTCGTCGCCCAGGCCCAGTTCCCGGGCCGAGCAGATCATGCCGTTGGAGTTGCGCCCGTACGTGCGCCGGGCGCCGATGGCGAAGCCACCCGGCAGCACCCCGCCGGGCAGGATCACCACGACCCGGTCACCCGGGGCGAAGTTGCGGGCACCGCAGACGATCTCCTGCGGCTCGCCGGTGCCGTTGGCGGCGCCCACGTTCACCAGGCAGAACCGGATCGGCTTCTTGAAGCCGGTCAGCTCCTCGATCTCCAGGACCTCGCCGACCACCAGTTGCCCGGTGACCGTGCCGGACAGGTCCACGATGGACTCGACCTCGATGCCGAGGTCGACCAGGGCCCGCTCCAGCTCGTCGACGGGCAGGTCGGGTACGTCGACGTACTCCCGCAGCCAACTCAGAGAAACTCGCATTATGGGTAACCACCGTCTCCGTAACTCGCGCCCGCACTAAGCCCCGTGGCCGAACGCCCGGGTGAACCGGACGTCTCCCTCGACCAGGTCCCGCATGTCGCCCACCCCGTGCCGGAACATCACCGTCCGGTCGATGCCCATGCCGAAGGCGAAGCCGGAGTAGACCTCCGGGTCGATGCCGCAGGCCCGCAGCACCCGCGGGTTGACCATGCCGCAGCCACCCCACTCGACCCACTGTGGGCCCTTGCGGTGCTCCGGGAACCACACGTCGAACTCCGCCGACGGCTCGGTGAACGGGAAGTAGTGCGGCCGGAACCGGGTCTTCGCGCCCGCGCCGAACATCGCCCGGGCGAAGTGGTCGAGGGTGCCCCGCAGGTGCGCCATCGTGATGCCCTTGTCCACCACCAGACCCTCCACCTGGTAGAAGACCGGGGAGTGGGTGGCGTCCAACTCGTCGGTGCGGTAGACCCGGCCGGGCACGACCACGTAGATCGGCGGGGTGCGGCTGAGCATGGTGCGGGCCTGCACCGGTGAGGTGTGCGTACGCAGCACCAGACCGGAACCCTCCGGTGCGATGTGGAAGGTGTCCATCAGCCCCCGCGCCGGGTGGTCGGCGGGGATGTTCAGCGCGTCGAAGTTGGTCCACTCCAACTCGACCTCGGGGCCCTCGGCCACCTCGTAGCCCATCCCGATGAACAGGTCGCTGATCTGCTCCATCAGCAGCGTGATCGGGTGTCGGGAGCCACGCGGGTGCCGGTCGTAGGGCAACGTGACGTCGACTCGTTCGGCGATCAGGACCCGCTCGGCCTGCTCGCGCTCCAACACCTCGGCCCGGGCGGCGTGCGCCTGCTCGATGGCCCGGCGGGCCTCGTTGACCCGTTTGCCGGCGTCGGCCTTGGCGGCCGGCGGCAGCGCGCCGATCTCGCGGCGGGCCAGCGAGACCGGGGCCCGGTCGCCCAGGTGCGCCGGGCGCACCGCGGCCAGCGCGTCCGGGTCACCGGCGGCGGCGAACGCCTTCTCGGCCTCGGTCACGGCCTCGGCCAGCGCGGCCGGGTCCAGCAGGGCGACCTGCTTCGGGTCGTACGGATCGTTGCGGTAAGTCATGGCGTACGGGCACTCCCTCACGACGGCGCCGGCCCTCGCGGGCGGCTAGGCGAGTCTACGGACGCGCGGCTGTGCCGCAGCCCGCCGGTGGGAGTCGTGTGGAGAGCAGGTCAGGCCCGCCGCCCGCCGACACCGGCGGGCTGGCTAAACGAACGCCGTGATGCGTTCACCATGGGGGCCGCGTCTCCTCCGTCATGCGCGCGTGACCTCGGGTCAGCGCTGTGCTCTGGCCGAAGCGTACAGGCAGACGGCCGCCGCCGCAGCCAGGTTGAGGCTCTCGGCCCGCCCGTGCAGCGGCACCCGGACCCGGGCGTCGGCGGCCTCGGCCAGGTCGACGGGCAGGCCGTGCGCCTCGGAGCCGAACAGCCAGGCGGTCGGTGCCGCCAGCCGGCCGGCGTCGACCAGCTCGTCGAGATCAGATTCGCCGTGGCCGGTGGCGGCGAGCACCGTCAGCCCGGCGGCCCGGGCGGCGATGAGCGTCGCGGCCGGGTCGCGTTCGCGCACCACGTCGACGTGGAACAGGCTGCCGGCCGACGACCTGACGCACTTGCCGTTGTACGGGTCGACGGCGTCACCCGCGAAGATCACCGCGGTGGCGCCGGCCGCGTCGGCGGTCCGCAGCACCGTGCCGGCGTTGCCCGGGTCACGGATGCCGGCGAGCACGGCCACCAGCCGGGGGGCGCGCGACAACGCGATCTCCAGGGACACGTCGAGGTGCCGGCAGACGGCGACCAGCCCCTGCGGGGCGACGGTCTCGGCGAGCGCGGCCAGGGCCTCGTCGGTCACCTCGGAGACGGGCACGTCGCCACCGGCGGCGCTCGCCGCCAGGTCGGCGTACCGGTCGAGGGCGGCCGGGGTGCCGAACAGCTCCAGCACGGTGCGGGGTCGGCTCAGGGCCTCCCGGACCGCCTGCGGCCCCTCGGCGAGGAACCGACCCGAGGCGTCGCGGTCGCGGCGACGCTGGAGTCGGCGCGCGGCCACCACCCGGGGCGTACGCGGTGTGAAGAGCATGGTCTCGGCCGTACGCGCGAGGCGTCCCCCGTTGCCGAGGGACGCCTCGCTGCGCTGGGTGGGACTCAGGCGGCCTGGGCGGGCGCGCCGCCGGTGCCCTCGGCCTGCACGGCGGCCCGGGCCAGCTCGACGATCGCCGCGAACGCGGCGGCGTCGTTGACGGCCAGGTCAGCCAGGATCTTGCGGTCGACCTCGATGCCGGCCAGGCGCAGGCCCTGGATCAGCCGGTTGTAGGTCATCCCGTTGGCGCGGGCACCCGCGTTGATCCGCTGGATCCACAGCTGCCGGAAGTCGCCCTTGCGGTCGCGACGGTCCCGGTAGGCGTACTGCATCGAGTGCAGCACCTGCTCCTTGGCCTTGCGGTACAGCCGGGAGCGCTGACCGCGGTATCCGCTCGCGGTCTCCAGCAGGGTACGACGCTTCTTCTGGGCGTTCACAGCCCGCTTGACGCGTGCCATCTCAACTCCTTCTTGGATTCAGGTGGCGCGCGTCAGCGGCCGAGCAGCTTCTTGATGCGCTTGACGTCGGCCTTGGCCACCGCGACCACGCCGGTCAGCCGGCGGGTACGGGTGGAGGGCTTCTTCTCCAGGAGGTGGCGCTTGTTGGCCTGCTCCTTCATGAGCTTGCCCTTGCCGGTCACCCGGACCCGCTTGCCCGTGCCGGTGTGGCTCTTCATCTTCGGCATGTGGAACGTCTTCTCCCCTGTTACTGACCGCTGGTGTCAGCGGTCGCGCCGGTCTCACCGGCTGCTGCGCTCTCACTTGTCACCGCAGGTTCGGCGGCCGCGGCGGTGGCGGGCTCCTCCGCGGTCCGCTCCCGGGGTCCACCGCGGGACGCCGTGGCGGCGACCGCGGAGGCCTTCACGGCCCGGTGCGGAGCGAGAACCATGATCATGTTTCGGCCGTCCTGCTTCGGAGCGGACTCCACGTATCCCAGTTCCGTGATCTCGGACTCGAGCCGGCGCAGGAGCCGGTAGCCCAGCTCCGGGCGGCTCTGCTCGCGACCGCGGAACATGATCGTCACCTTGACCTTGTCACCGGCCTTCAGGAACCGCACCACGTGACCCTTCTTGGTCTCGTAGTCGTGCGGATCGATCTTCGGCCGGAGCTTCATCTCCTTGATGACGGTCTGCTGCTGGTTACGCCGCGCTTCGCGCGCCTTCAGTGCGCTCTCGTACTTGAACTTGCCGAAGTCCATGAGCTTGCACACCGGCGGGCGCGCCATCGGCGCAACCTCGACCAGGTCCAGATCGACGTCCGCGGCCAGCTGAAGGGCGCGCTCCAGCGGGACGATGCCCACCTGCTCACCCTCGGGGCCGACCAGTCGGACCTCACGTGCCCGGATCTGCTCGTTCACGCGTGGTTCGACGCTGATGGGGCCTCCTCGAGTCGGATCTTCATGCGTGGCCGACCCGGCGGCTCCCGGTGGGAGCCGGCCCGGAAAGTAGAAGGCCCCGGCGTATGCCAGGGCCCGCTCGACCGGTCGGCACGATCACAGGATCGCGCATCCGGTGCCGGGACGTGCCCGGAACCGGTGACCGGACCCGGACGCCAGGTGTGGCGACTCGGGTGGGAGCAGGCGCTCCGCTTTCAAGGCTGTCCTAATGGTTAGGACAGCTGGTCGACTCGACAACACTACACCCTCGGTAACCGGGACCTCAACTTGGCCGTCGGCCCGCCGCTCGCTCGGCGAGCGCGGCGAGGTGCGCCTGGTGCAGGCGGCGCAGGGCGCGCACCCCGTCGACGGCGAGCTGCTTGTCGGCGGCCTGGAGGGCGACCACCGGCAGCAGGTCGTCGTCGTGGAGCTCCAGCGCCGCCCACGGGGCGCCACGGTCGAACCGGACGCCGCGGACGACCTCCCAGGGCAGCTCGTACGAGCCGATGATGTTGCGGACCCGCACCCCCCGCACGTCCGCCTCGACCCGGGGCCGGGTGAACAGCAGGGTGCCCAGGGCGAACATGATCCCGAGCCCGATCATGGCCAGCTGGTCGCCGCGCTGGAAGGTGCCGTACCCGTTACCGGTGGGGCCGGTGAGGGTGGTGGCGACCAGGGCGAAGACCACGACCAACAGGACCGCCGACACCCAGCAGACCAGCCGGATTCGCCGGGGCCGCACCCGGACCACGTCGGTGTCACTCACCCCACCAGTCTGCCATCCGGTCGGACCCGGGCGGCCACCGCCACACAGCGACCTACCGGCCCGCCCACCGGTCACAGCCGGCAGGCGTGGATGTTGGTGACCAGGATCGCGCGGGCGCCCAGTTCGTAGAGTTCGTCCATGATCCGGTGCACGTCGTCGCGGAGCACCATCGCCTGCACCGCCACCCAGCCCTCCCGGTGCAACGGGGAGACCGTCGGCGACTCGATGCCCGGGGTGAGCGAGCTGGCCCGGTCCAGCAGCCCGGCCGGCACGTCGTAGGCGAGCATCACGTAGCGACGGGCCACCAGCACCCCGTGCAGCCGGCGCATCAGCTGCTCGGCCTGCGGGTGCGCCGCCGCGCCGGTGCGGCGGACCAGCACCGCCGAGGACTTCAGCAGGGGCTCACCGAAGACCACCAGACCGGCCTGACGCAGCGTGGCGCCGGTCTCGACCACGTCGGCGACCACGTCGGCGACACCCAGCCGGATGGCGTTCTCCACCGCGCCGTCGAGCCGGATGACGTCGGCCTTGACGCCCAGCTCGGCGAGGTGCCGCTCGACCAGCCCCGGGTACGCGGTGGCGATCCGGTGCCCGCCCAGCTCCCGTACGTCGGCGATGTCGTCCGGGCGGGCGGCGAACCGGAAGGTGGCCCGCCCGAAGTTCAGGTCGACCACCTCCTCGGCCGGCGCACCCGAGTCGATGAGCAGGTCCCGGCCGGTGATGCCGATGTCCAGGTCACCTGAGCCGACGTAGGTGGCGATGTCCTTCGGGCGCAGGTAGAAGAATTCGATGTCGTTGGCCTGGTCGCGGCAGACCAGGTCCTTGGTGTCGGTGCGCTGGCGGTAGCCCGCCTCACGCAGCATCTGGGCGGCCGAGTCGGCCAGGGCGCCCTTGTTGGGTACGGCGACACGCAGCATGACGGGAGTGCTCCTTCGATCGGGTCTCTGGTCGAGGGCGGGGGCACTCACAGATGTCGGTAGACGTCCTTCAGGTCCAGGCCACTGGCGAGCATCAGCACCTGGACCTGGTAGAGCAGCTGGGAGATCTCCTCGGCGGTGCGCTCGGGCCCCTCGTGCTCGGCGGCCATCCACGACTCGGCGGCCTCCTCGACGACCTTCTTGCCGATGAAGTGCACGCCCTTCTCCAGTGCGGCGACCGTGCCCGAGCCGGGGGTGCCGGCCGCGGCCTTGGCCTGCAACTCCGCGAACAACTCCTCGAACGTCTTCACGGAGACGGATTCTCGCAGTCGCCGAGGGTCGACCCGAGCACCGGGTCGGTGGTGACCGGTGGACGGGACCGGCACACCCACCGGGGCGGTGGGACAACCCTTCGATCCTCGCCTATGTTGGTCGTACGCTGTCCGCCATGGTCACCACCCCGCGTACCCTCGCCTTCGCCTCCGCGACGGCCGTCCTGCTCGCGGCCAGCGCCTGCACGCCGCAGGCCCAGCCCGCGCCGATGCCGACCGTGTCGATGGCGTGCGCCAAGGACAGCCTGCCCACCCAGACGCCGGGCACGCTCACCGTCGCCACCGGCGAGCCGGCCGAGGCGCCGTGGTTCGTCGACGACCAGCCGGACAACGGCAAGGGCTTCGAGTCCGCCGTCGCCTACGCGGTGGCGGAGCAGCTCGGCTACGCCCGCGACGACGTCACCTGGACCCGGGTGCCGTCCGACGCCGCCGTCGCCCCCGGGCCGAAGACCTTCGACTTCGGCATCGACAGGTACCCGATGACCGAGGAGCACCGGCAGGCGGTCGACTTCTCCGCGCCGTACTACCTGGTCCGGCAGGCGGTGGTCGCGCTGGAGTCCTCCAAGATCGCCGACCGGAGGGCGCTGACCGAGCTGCGGGACGCCCGGCTCGGCGCCCGGACCGGCACGGCCGGCTACCAGGCCATCACCGATCTGGTCCGGCCGAAATCCGAACCGAGGACCTACAAGTCCGACGACGAGGCCGCCAAGGCGCTGCGCGGCGGGCGGATCGACGGCCTGGTGGTGGACCTGCCCACCGCGTTCGACCTCACCGGCGGGGAGATCGACGACGCGGTGATCGTCGGGCAACTACCCCAGGTGGGCAGCCCGGAGGCGTTCGGACTGCTGTTGGCGAAGGACTCGCCGCTGGCCGGCTGCGTCAGCGCGGCGGTCGGGCAACTCGCCTCCGAGGGCGTCCTCAAACAACTCGAACAACAGTGGCTCGCCCAGGACGCCAAGGCCCCCGAACTCACCTGACTCCACCTCACCCACCCCACATCGTTGATCAAGAGGTTTTCGTCGCCCGACCACGATTTCTCGACGCAAACTTCTTGATCAACCGGGCAGGGGTGGGTGGAGGTCAGGAGGTGAAGCCGACGCGCTGGTTGGCGGAGGTGGCGACCTGGCGGATGGCCAGGGCGGCGTCGAGGGCGGCGACCGTCGACGACCAGCCCTTGTCCTCGGCGGAGTCGGGCAGGCCGGCGCGGTCGCGGGCCTGCTCGATGGTGTCCACGGTCAGCACGCCGTGGGCGACCGGCTTGCCCTCGTCCAGGGCGACCCGGGTCAGCCCGTCGGTGACCGACCGGCAGACGTAGTCGAAGTGGGCGGTGGCACCGCGTACCACCACGCCGAGGGCGACCACCACGTCACAGCGCCGCGCCAGCGCCTGCGCCACCACCGGTAGTTCCACCGAGCCGGCCACCCGGGCCACCACCGCCCGCGCACCGCACGACTGCGCGGCGGCCACCGCCCGGTCGAGCATGTGGTCGGTCAGGTCACCGTGCCAACGCGCGGCGACCACACCGACGGTCATCCCCGCCGCGTCGACCGGAGCCGAACCCGGCTCACCGAAACCCGCCATCGTGCCTACGCTCCGATCTCTGTGCCCGGCACCGTACGCCCCATCGGCGCCTCGGCGGCCTCGTCCAGCTGGTCGAGCAGGTGCCCCATCCGGTCCCGCTTGGTCCGCAGGTACCGTACGTTCTCCGGGTGCGGGCGCACCGGCAGCCCCTCGCGACCGGTGATGGTCAGGCCGTAGCCCTCCAGCCCCGCCCGCTTGGCCGGGTTGTTGGTCAACAGTCGCATCGAGCGCACCCCGAGGTCGTACAGGATCTGCGCGCCGGTGCCGTAGTCGCGCGCGTCGGCCGGCAGCCCCAGGTCGAGGTTCGCGTCCACCGTGTCCCGGCCCTGGTCCTGCAACTGGTACGCCTGGAGCTTGTGCAGCAGCCCGATGCCGCGCCCCTCGTGGCCCCGCACGTAGAGCACCACGCCCCGTCCCTCGCGAGCCACCCGGTCCAGGGCGGCGTTGAGCTGCGGGCCGCAGTCACAGCGCACCGACGAGAAGACGTCACCGGTCAGGCACTCCGAGTGCACCCGGACCAGCACGTCGCGGCCGTCGCCGAGGTCGCCCATCACCAACGCCACGTGCTCGGCCGAGTCGTACTCGCTGCGGTAGCCGAGCGCCCGGAACACCCCGTGCTCGGTGGGCATCCGGGCGTCGGCGACCAGCTCGACCTGCTTCTCGGTGCGCCGCCGGTACGCGATCAGGTCCGCGATGGTGACCAGGGTCAGCGAGTGCTCGGCGCAGAACTTCTCCAGGTCCGGCAGCCGCATCATGGTGCCGTCGTCGTTGACCAGTTCGCAGAGCACGCCGGCCGGGCGCAGACCGGCCAGCCGGGTCAGGTCGACGGCCGCCTCGGTGTGCCCGGGACGGCGCAGCACCCCACCCGGACGGGCCCGCAGCGGCACCACGTGCCCGGGGCGGGCCAGGTCCGTCGGTCCGGTGCTCGGGTCGGCGAGCAGCCGGATGGTGTGCGCCCGGTCGGCCGCCGAGATGCCGGTGGTCACCCCCTCCCGCGCGTCGACGGTCACCGTGTACGCGGTCTGCCGTCGGTCCTGGTTGGTGTGGTGCATGGGCGGCAGGTCGAGCCGGTCGCACTCGCTCTCGGTGAGCGGTACGCAGATGAAGCCCGAGGTGTGCCGCACCGTGAAGGCCAGCAGCTCCGGGGTGGCCAGCTCGGCCGCGAAGATCAGGTCGCCCTCGTTCTCCCGGTCGGCGTCGTCGACCACCACGACCGGGCGGCCGGCGGCGATCTCGGCCAGGGCCTGCTCGATGTCGGCGAAGGTCATGCCGGCACCTCCGCCCCGTCGGCCGCGCGAGCGCCCAGCAGCCGCTCGACGTACTTGCCCAGCACGTCCACCTCCAGGTTGACCGGATCACCGACGGACCGGGTGCCGAGGGTGGTCGCCGACAGGGTGGTGGGGATCAGGCCGACGACGAACCAGTCGTCGCCCACCTCGGCGACGGTCAGCGAAACCCCGTCGACGGTGATCGAGCCCTTCTCCACCACGTAGCGGGACAGCGCGGCGGGCAACCGGAACCGGACCGTCTCCCAGCGCGCCGCCGGCTCGCGGGAGAGCACCTCGCCCACGCCGTCGACGTGCCCCTGCACAAGGTGACCGCCGAGGCGGCCGCCCAGCGCGGCGGCCCGCTCCAGGTTGACCCGGTCGCCGGTACGCAGCGCGCCCAGCGCCGAGCGGCGCAGCGTCTCGCCCATCACGTCGGCGGTGAACACCCCGCCGTCGGCGTCGACGACGGTCAGGCAGACGCCGTTGACCGCGATCGAGTCGCCGTGCCGTGCGTCGGAGGTGACCAGTGGGCCACGGACCGCTACCAGGGTCGAGTCCTCCGCCGTCGGGGTCATCCCGACGACCTCGCCCAGTTCCTCGACGATGCCGGTGAACATGCCTAGCCCTCCCTCTTCCGGGGCAGCGCGGTGATCCGCAGGTCGGGACCGACCTGCGTAACGTCGGTGAGTTCCAGGTCGATCGCCTCGGCGATGGTGCTCACACCCGCGTCGACGAGCGCGGCGGGCCCGGCCCCGAGCAGCCGGGGTGCGAGGTAGCCGACCACCCGGTCGACCAGGCCGGCGGCGAGGAACGCCCCGGCGAGCCGGGGGCCGCCCTCCAGCAGCACCGCCCGTATCCCCCTGGTGTGCAGGGCGGCGAGCAGCGCCGGCAGGTCCACCCCGCCGTCCGGGCCGGTGCCCACCTCGGCGGCGGTGGCCACCCAGGTGCGGGCGGCGCCGTCGCGGACCCGGGCGTCGTCCGGGGTACGCCCGGCCGAGTCGACCACCACGCGCAGCGGCTGCCGGATGGCCAGACTGCCGTCGCGCAGGTTGCGCACGGTGAGCCGGGGATCGTCGGCGAGGACCGTGCCGACGCCGACGACCACCGCGTCGACGGTGGCGCGCAGCGCGTGCACGTCCATCCGGGCGGCCTCGGAGGTGATCCACATGCTGGTGCCGTCGGCCGCCGCGGAACGACCGTCGAGGGTCGCCGCGTACTTCCAGATCACGTACGGCCAGCCCCGGCGCATGGCGGTCAGCCAGGCCACGTTGCCGGCCTCCGCCTCGGCCTCGCGGACTCCCACGTCGACCCGGATGCCGGCGGACCGCAACGTGGCCGCGCCGCCGGTGGCGACCGGGTTGGGATCCGGCACCGCGATGACGACCCGGGCCACCCCCGCCTGGACCAGCGCGGTGCTACAGGGGCTGGTGCGGCCGACGTGGTCGCAGGGTTCCAGAGTGACCACGGCCGTGCCACCCTTGGCCCGCTTGCCGGCCTGGGCCAGCGCGACGATCTCCGCGTGCGGTCCCCCGGCGTACGCGTGGAAGCCCTCGCCGACCACCTCGCCGTCGGCGTCGAGCAGCACGCAGCCGACGACGGGATTGGGACTTGTGGTGCCGAGCCCGCGCGCCGCGAGTTCGATCGCCCGACGCATCGCCTCGTCCACGGAGACGCTCGCCATCGCCTGCCGTTGCCCTCTCGCTCGTACGCGCGGGCGGGGAGTTCGGCCAGGTGGCCACGGGCAGGCGGAGTCCGGGTACGGCACAGCCGCCCCGGTCGGAACGCGCGCACGCCGGAGCCCGGCGAGCCACACGGCCCCTTCCGTCCCGCGCGCTGTCTCCCATCCGGACTGTCTGGGCGCGGACGAGCCGCCCCCAACCGTCGGCCCCGGATTCTCACCAGGTCCACCGGGCGGACGAACCGCTCCCGGGTCGCGGGCTTACCACGGTCGGACCGTGGATCACCGCCGGTTCGGAATTACACCGAGTCCCGCCAGCGCGTGGTGGGTACTGAGCAAAGTCTTACACGCCCGCCGGGGCGCCGGGGCACCCGGGCGAGCTACTTCACATGACGGTGACCGGGGTCGGCGACACCGCGACGACGATCCACCGCCACGTACGAGCCGGGTTGGCTCTTGGCCACGGTCTTCATCTCGGAGGCGACCGTCATCGCCTCCAGCGGATCGGTGATGCGCTTGTCGGTGTCGGAGATCGCGACCCCGATGGAGAGGGTGACCAGCGCGGCCCGGCGGATGTTGCCGCGCCGGTCCTTCAACTCGACGTAGCCGCGCTCCCGGTCGGTGGGATCGTAGAGGGCGTCCGCGGCCTTCTCGAAGTCCGCCGACACCCGCAGGGTGAGCGGCCGCACCTGCTCGGGCGTGCAGACGAAGACGAAATCGTCGCCGCCGACGTGGCCGAGGAAGGCCGGCGGCAGGGCCACCGCGACCACCGCCCGGTGCAGGCTGCGGGCCAGCGCGGAGATGAACCCGTCGCCCCGGACGAACCCGTACCGGTCGTTGACGCTCTTGAACCGGTCGATGTCGATGTAGCCGACGGCGTAGTCCGCGCCGCCACGGACCCGGTCGGCGATCTCCCGGCGGATCCGGCTGTTGCCCGGCAGGCCGGTCAGCGGGGAGACCTCCCGGAACTCCTTGTTGCGCCGCAGCGTGGAGCTGACCCGGGCGACCAGCTCGGCGTTGTCGAAGGGCTTGACCAGGTAGTCGTCGGCGCCGGCGTTGAGCCCGTGAACCTTGTCCTGGGTCATTCCCTTCGCCGTCAACATGATCACCGGCAGGGCGGCGGTCATCGGGTCGGCGCGCAGGCGTCGGGTCAGTTCCAGCCCGTCCACCCGGGGCATCATCAGGTCGACCACGGCCAGGTCCGGCCGCTGGCGTTCGATCAGCTCCAGCGCCTCCTGGCCGTCGGCGGCGAGGATCACGTCGAAGCCCTGCAGACGCAGGTTGAACTCGACGAAGCGGGCGATGTCCTCGTCGTCGTCGACGACGAGGATCACGTCCTTGCGATCGTCGGAGGTCTCCACGTCAGGCCCGGGTCGCCGCGCGCTCGGCCAGCCCGCGCAGCCGGCGTACCGCCTCGGCCGGGTCGTCGGCGCCGTAGACGGCGGTGCCGGCCACGAAGGCGTCGGCACCCGCCTCGGCCGCCTGTTCGATGGTGTCGGCGGCGATCCCGCCGTCGACCTCGATGCGCAGCTCCAGGTGGCCGGCGTCGACGTGCCGGCGCGCGGCGCGGACCTTGTCCAGCAACTGCGGGAGGAACCGCTGCCCGCCGAACCCGGCCTTGATGGTCATGACCAGCAGCGTGTCGAAGCTCGGCAGCAGGTCGAGGTACGGCTCGATCGGGGTGTCCCGGTCGATCGCGAGTCCCGCCTTGGCGCCCGCCGCCCGCAGGTCGCGGGCCAACGCCACCGGGTCGTCGCAGGCCTCGGCGTGGAAGGTGACGTTGTACGCCCCGGCGTCGGCGTAGCCAGGCGCCCAACGCCGCGGGTCGGTGATCATCAGGTGTACGTCGAAGGGCAGCTTGGTGGCGGCCCGCAGGCTCTGCACCACGGGCAGCCCGATGGTCAGGTTCGGCACGAAGTGGTTGTCCATGACGTCGACATGCAGCCAGTCCGCGGCGTCCTCGACGGCACGCACCTCTTCGGCGAGACGGGAGAAATCGGCGGCGAGGATGCTGGGCGCGACGATCGGCGGCGGTACGGTCACGGAGCCAGTGTACGAACGTGGCCAGCGGCCGCGGCAGCGTGCCAGCAACCGGGACGCCTGGTGACCCGGAGGTGACCAATGGTGCAGAATGACCCCCTTCAAACCGGTGAAACGGAATGAAGCTCGGCTTCCACTGGCCAGACGACCCATTCGCGGCAACACTCCATCGGGGACGGTGACGGTATCGTGCAGGCCGGTGGGCGCGGGAGCCGGCAGCCGGGCGGCAGCTCCCGGAAAGGGCGGACGATGCGACGGTGGCTCGCGGCACTGGCGCTGGCCAGTGTGGCTGCGATGGTGCTCGGCGGCTGCGTGCGGCCGGGCGGAACCGACGGCGACCTCACCGACGACTGGCAGACACTGCGGGCCCCCACCATGTTCGTCCCGGCCACCGACGCCTGCCTGCCCCGGATCACCTCGGTCGTGCAGGCGAGCACGTACGAGACCGTGGACTGCGCCCGCAACCACCTCGCCGAGACCGTCCATGTCGGTACCTTCACCGACGACGACGCCGAGGGCGAGCGTCCGGAGCCGGGGTCGGCGGCGCTGCGTACCGCCCGGGCGGAATGCGATCAGCGGGCCCGGCTGGTGCTCGGCGGTGACTGGCACACCGCCCGGTTGACGCTCAACATCGCCCTGCCGTCGGTGCCGGCCTGGAACGGCGGTGCCCGCTGGTTCCGGTGCGACCTGAGTGAGACCGACAGCATCGACAACACCCGGCCGGTCAACCGCACCGGCAGCCTGCGTGGCGCGCTGATCGGCGACTCACCGCTGGTGCACCGCTGCTTCGACCCGAAGCTGATCGGTGACAGCCTGAACTACATGGCACCGGTGCTGTGCACCGAGCCGCACGGCGCGGAGTTCGTCGGCGTCTACGTCGAGCAGGACATGAGCTGGGAACGGTTCGTCGCCTCGGCCGGCCGGGCCCACAAACGGTGCATGGAGCTGATCGCCGCCTTCGCGGACGTGCCCAACAACGCCGACCTGCCCTACCGCGCCGGTTCCATCTTCTACCCGCCGTCGCAGCGGGAGTGGGAGGAGGGCGACCGGGGGGTGCGGTGCATCCTGTGGAGCGACGACCGCAAGCTGACCGGCTCGATGCGCGGCGTCGGCCCGCGGGGACTGCCCGTGACGTGAGCGCGGCGCGCGTACGTCCCCGGCAGCACCCGATTCCGGTACCGTATGCTGCCGCTTCGACGGGCGGCAGCGGGAGGTCGGCGGGGATGCGGCGATGGTTGACCGGAGTCGCACTGGGCACCGTGGTGGCGTTGGCGGCCACCGGCTGCACCAGACCGGCCGGCACCGACGGTGACCTGCTCGATGACTGGGCGTCGATGGCGGTGCCCGCGTCCTTCACTCCCGACTCCGGCACCTACCACCGGCAGCCGCAGGAGGTCGGTTACCTCAGCGCGTACGCCCCGGTGGACTGCGCCGAGCCGCACCAGGCCGAAACCCTGCACGTGGGCGCCCTCACCGAGGTGACCGGGGCTCGACCGCCGGAGGTCGGCAGCAAGGGGATGCGCGCCGCGTTCGGCGAGTGCGACCGGCAGGCCCGTCGGATCATGGGCGGCGACTGGCGCGCGGCCCGGATCGGACTCACCGTCGTCCTACCGTCGCCGCAGGCGTGGACCGGCGGCGCCCGCTGGTTCCGCTGCGACGTCCACGAGCTACGCGGACTCGACACCCCGGTCCCGGTACGGCGCACGGCCAGCCTGGCCGGTGCGCTGCGCGGCTCGTCCCCGCTGCGGCACGGCTGCTTCAATGCCCGCACCGAGGGCGACGAGGTGATCGAGATGGTCGCCGTCAAGTGCACCGCGAAGCACCGGGCCGAGTTCGTGGGCCTCTGGCGGGCGCCGGAGAGCAGTTGGTCGGCGTTCCTGGCGAAGCCCGATCGGGCCCACAGTGGTTGCCGCAGTGCGGTCGCCCGCTACGCCAAGGTGCCGGACGACGGCAATCTCCGGTTCCGGGTCGGCACCATCTTCTACCACCCGTCGGAAGGCGAGTGGCGCAGCGGCAACCGGTCGGTGCAGTGCTTCCTCTGGATCAGCGACCGCACCCTGACCCGGTCGGTGAAGGGCGCCGGCACCCGCGCCCTCCCGATCACCTGAGTCCCCAGCGACAGCCCGCCCTCGGCCCTGCCGACAGCCCCTCGGCGTCACCGACAGCCCTCCCCCGCCCAACACCCCACCCCGGCCCAACAGCGGCCTGGGCCCGCCCGCCGGTAGCCGGTACCGTCACCGCGGCGGGTGCCGCGCGCAATCTTGGACATTTTCCGTTAGCGAAGAACGGAAACTGTCCAAGATTTCGGGAGGCGATCGATCGGTGGTGGTGGTGGGTCCTGCGGCTCGGTTTGGTCACGGCGGAGCGCCCGCCCCCGGGTGGGAACGGGCGCTTGCGTCGCGGATCGGGGTCAGGACCGCCCGGCGGCCCGGGCGACGAACGCCCGCCAGGCCGCTGGCGCGAAGACCAACGCCGGACCGGTCCGGTCCTTCGAGTCGCGGACACCGACGACGCCGGGAAGGTTGTCGGCGACCTCGACACAGTTGCCGCCGTTCGAGCTGCTGCGGGTGCTGGTGCGCCACACGGCGCCGGTCAGGTCAGCCATGATCGTGCCTCAAGGAAGTCGATGGTCTGGCGGCGCGGCAGCGCCACCGAGCGCAGCGTATCCCAAATGGACCAGAGCGCGGCGGTGTCGTTGGTCAGCCGGCCGGCGGCCTGGTCGTCCAGGTACGCGACATCGCCGTCCTCGGTCGTGGCGATGACGAACGGCCCCGCCTGCCCGGGGTGCAGGCCCGCGTCGAGCGGCAGTACGTGCAGCAGGATGTTGGGCCGCCGCGCCAGGTTGACCAGATGGTCCAGTTGCGGGTGCATGATGTCCGGGGCGCCGCGGCGGAGGGCGAACTCGTCGATGACCGCGACGAGGAGCGGCGGTTTGCGCCGTTCCAGGACCGACGACTGCCGACGCATCCGGGTCTCGACGTAGCCGGCCACCTCGTCGGGGGCGAGCAGCCCGCTGCTGAGCACCGCCGTGGCGTACTCGGGGGTCTGCAACAGGCCCGGGATGACCGCGACCTCGAAGGATCGCAGCGCGGTGGCCTGGAGTTCCGTCTCCACCCAGGGCCGCAGCCAGGCCGGCTCGCGCCGCTTCAAGACGTCCGGCCAGATGTCCTCGATGTCACGCCCCAGCGCCGCAGCCGCCGCCGCGCGGTGTCGGGGATGCGGCACCCGTCCCGGGGCAACCCACCGCGCGACCGTCTTGGGATCCACGCCTACCTGTTCGGCGAGACTCTCGGCGGTTTCCCCCGCGTCCACCATGGCTGCCCTCAGCGCCTGATTCATGCCCGCCTCCCACATGACGTCCTTGACGTCTGCAGAACCTATGTCTACGCCCTGTAGTCGTCCACATTCGCCACGCGATGGTTCTCGTGGGCGGCGCGTGCGGGCCTTGGGACGGCAATCCCGCTCGCCGCGTCGCCGGGGGTCGCCCCTGGGCGAGCAAACCGGGGCGACCCCCTCCAACCACGACGGAGGAGGCACCCATGTCCGTGCAAGAGCCGGCGCGTGGCAGGTGACCGGGCGGGAAGGCGGAACACCTCGGGTCTGTCCCGGCGTGTACCTCCTGGCCCGGGAAGCGTCCCCGCAGTTCCACCAACCGATCCTGGTCCGAGTGATCCGGCACCTGGACCGCACGACGTACGACGGGTGGGCCTGGGTCGACGTCTACCAGCTCGATCGGCACGGGGACGCGACGCAGCGGCGGGCGTTGTTCCTGCGACCTGCGGGGATGCGGCCGGTGAACGTCCCGCCCGTCCCGTACGCCGAGCGTCGCTCCCGGCCCCGCTCCGGCGTCGCGAGCGTGACCGGATGAACGGCCGGATCGAGGCACACGTCCCGTCCCGCCCGACGTGGCGGTGCCGGGCCTGCGGGATCGCCTGGCCCTGCTCGCCGGCGAAGCTGAATCTGCTCGCCACGTACCGGGAGGACAAGCCGGCGCTCATGGTGCACCTGGTGGAGTTGCGCGAAGAGGCCGCCGAGCAGCTTGCCGGGCTAGCGCCCGGTGAACAGCTCCCGGATCTGCACCGACGGTTCACGGACTGGGTACCCGTCCGGTCCACCGGATAGCCACCCGCCCCGGTCGCTGCGGCTCTTCCCCCGACCGCCGCGCCCGGGGCGGGTCCGGGTGGCCGGCCGGCCCGCAGCACACCACGAACGGATCCCGACGGTGCTGGGGCCGGGAGTCAGCCGCGGCGTAGCAGGGCGAGGAACATCGCGTCGGTGCCGTGCCGGTGCGGCCACAACTGCACCGTCGGCCCGTCGCCCAGCCCCGGCATGCCGGCCGGCAGCACCGTGCGGGCGTCGACGAAGTCGACCGGCACCCCGCTGCGGCGGGCCGCCTCGGTCACCGTCACGTGCGTCTCCACCGTGTGCGGTGAACAGGTCACGTAGGCCACCACCCCACCCGGCCGGGCCGCCCGCAACCCGGCGGCGAGCAACTCGCGCTGCAACCGGGTCAGGGCGGACAGGTCGGACGGCTGACGCCGCCAGCGCGACTCGGGGCGGCGGCGCAGCGAGCCGAGGCCGGTGCACGGCGCGTCGACGAGCACCCGGTCGAAGTGTTCCTCCGGCAGTTTCGGCTCGGCGCCCACCAGCCGGCCGTCGGTGTTCAGCACGGTCACCGGCAGCCCCCGGGTGGCACCGGCGACCAGCCGGGCCCGGTGCTCGGCCACCTCCACGGCGGTCAGCCGCGCGTCGCGCTGCGCCGCCAGGGCACCGAGCAGACCCGACTTGCCGCC
Organism: Micromonospora palythoicola; assembly: GCF_036689795.1. NCBI lineage: Bacteria > Bacillati > Actinomycetota > Actinomycetes > Micromonosporales > Micromonosporaceae > Micromonospora > Micromonospora palythoicola. The sequence goes on from NZ_JBAGKI010000031.1 coordinate 30,383, forward strand.
CGGACCGGCGCACAGGTCGAGCCACCGGCCGTCCGGCCCGTCCACCGGTGCCAGCGCGAGCGCGTTCGCGACCAGTTGGGAACCCTCGTCCTGGACGTGGGCCCGGCCGTCGGTCACCGCCGCCAGTTCGCCCGGGGCGCCACCGGCGAGGTAGACCGCGTACGGCGAGAAGGCACCGGGCGCGCCGCCCACCTCGTCGGCGAGGTCGACCGGGTCGGCCAGGCCGGGGCGGGCGCACAGGTGCACCGGCGGACGCTCGTTGTCCTCGATCAGCAGGCGGGTGGTCTCGCCGAGGTCACCGCCGAGCGCCTCGCTGAACGCCCGCACGATCCACTGTGGATGGCTGTAGGCCAGCGCGAGGTGACCGATCGGGTCGCTCTCGACCGCCGGCGCCAGTCGGGTCACCCACGCGTCGAGGTCGTGGGTGGCGACCTCGCGCAGCACCGCGTTGGCGAACCCGGTGGCGCCCTGGCCGACGGCCCGGACCAGGTCGACGGTGGAGGAGACCGCCGCGTGCGCCGGTACCCGGGTGTGCAGCAGCTGGTACGCGCCGATCCGCAGCGCGTCACGGACCGGCGGGTCGATCCGCTGCACGTCCCGCCCGGCCGCGGCGGTCAGGATCGCGTCGAGCGTGCCGAGATGACGCAGGGTGCCGTAGGTCAGTTCGGTGGCGAAGGCGGCGTCCCGGCCGACAAGTCCCGCGTCGGTCAGGATCGCCGGCAGCACCAGATTGGCGTACGCGTCGTCGCGGTGCACCGCCGCGACCGCCTCGTACGCCGCGTACCGTGGCCGGTCGACCAGCGGCCGCCCCCGACGCTCTCCGCTGCGGCGCGCGGCGGTCTCCCTCACGCGAACTCCTCCCCGGCGCCGACCCGGGCACCGCGCGCCCAGTCGGTCGCCGGCATGGCCCGCTTGCCGGCCGCGCGCACCTCGCCGAGACGCACCGGGACGGTGGCCGTGCCGGCCAGCACCCGTGCCTTCTCCACGAGCAGCTCACCGGGCTTGAGATCGGGCGCGTCCGGTGCCGGGGTGACCGGGCCGAGCTTGACCCGCTCGTCCCGGAAGGTCGTCCACGGCCCGGGAGCCGGGGTGCAGGCGCGGATGCGCCGGTCCACCGCGAAGGCCGGATCGCCCCAGCGCACCCGGGCGTCCTCCACGGTCAGTTTCGGGGCCAGCGAGACGCCGTCGGCCGGCTGCGGCTCGGCCCTGGCGGTGCCGTCCTCCAGCGCGTCCAGCACCGCGACCAGCAGCCCGGCACCGCTGTGCGCCAGGCGCTCCAGCAGGTCACCGGAGGTGTCCCCGGGCCGGATCTCGTCGGTGAGCGTGCCGTAGACCGGGCCGGTGTCCAGCCCCTCCTCCAACTGGAAGACGCTGGCCCCGGTCAGCTCGTCGCCGTGCAGCACGGCGTGCTGCACGGGTGCGGCACCCCGCCACGCCGGCAGCAGCGAGAAGTGCAGGTTCACCCAGCCGTGCCGGGGAATCTCCAGCGCGACCGGCGGCACCAGCGCGCCGTAGGCGACCACCGGAACGCAGTCCGGCGCCAACTCGCGCAGCCGGTCCAGGAACTCCGGCTCGCGCGGGCGCGCCGGAGTCAGCACCTCGACACCGCGCTCGTCGGCCCAGGCGCCGACCGGGGAGCGGACCAGCCCCCGACCACGCCCGGCGGGCGCGTCCGGCCGGGTGACCACGGCGACCAGCTCGTGCCGCGAGTCGGCCACGGCGGCCAGGGCCGGGACGGCGACGGCCGGCGTACCGGCGAAGATCACCCGCACCCGGTCACCGCCCCAGACCGAAGGGGCTGCCGGCGGCGTGCGGGCTCAGCTTGACCGTCGGCGGGGCGGCGGCGTCGTACCACTCGGCCTGGCGGATCGCCTTCATCGCCTCCTTACGACCGGCCGGATCCAACCGGTCGAGGAAGAGCACCCCGTCGAGGTGGTCGGTCTCGTGCTGCACGCAGCGGGCCATCAACCCGGTGCCGACGATCTGCATCGGGTCGCCGTAGCCGTTGAAGCCCTTGGCGATCACGTTCTGCCGGCGCTTGGTGTCGAAGTAGAGCCCGGGAATGGACAGGCACCCCTCCGGGCCGTCCTGCTCCTCCTCGTCGGGGAACTCCAGCACCGGGTTCACCAGGTGGCCGAGCACGTCGTCGACGTCGAAGGTGAACACCCGCAGGCCCACTCCCAGTTGCGGCGCGGCGAGACCGGCGCCGCCCTGCTCACGCATGGTGTCGGTGAGGTCCTCGACGAGCTTGCGCAGCTCGACGTCGAAGTCGACCACCGGATCGGCCGGCGTGCGCAGCACCGGATCCCCGAACAGACGGATGGGCTGGACGGTCACGCGGGTTGGCTCCTTCACGGCGGGACAGTAGTGCCGTACCAGTCTACGGACTGCCGATAACCGTGCCGGCCGGCGGCAGGCTCAGCCGGCGGGGCTCTCGCCGGCGAGCACCGCGTCGCCGGCGAGCAGGGCGTGCTCGGGCAGCGGCAGGTGCAGGTCGTGGGCAGCCTCCCAGTCGTGGATCAGGCTGGGCCGAGCCTGCGCGACGAAGTAGTCGACCGCGCTCACCCCACCGACCACCGGCTCCTCGACCTCGGCGACCAGCCGGCCCGCCACCAGCCGGGAGCCGCTGCGCAGTGCGGCGCTGAGTCGGCGGTGCCCGTTGACCACGAAGAAGTACTCGCCGGTGTACCCGATCTCCAGGGGCTCCAGGCCGGTCTCACCGTCGGCGGCGACCTCACCGGTGAAGGTCGAGTCCCAGGTGCCACGCAGTCCGGTGATGTCCTCGGTCGGGTAGACCCGGCCCGGGTCGAGCAGCAGCAGCGGCGGGGCACCGCGCAGCACCTCCGGCGCCAGCCGTCCCTCGTACGCGTCGACGATGCGTTCGATCACCTCGCCGGCGGACGCCCGGGTGGTGTCGCAGATCAGGTCGTAGTTACGCAGCCGGGCCTTGTCCACGCCGTACCGGACCAGGAACCGGCCACGCTCGCTCTCGCTGCGTTCCCTGAGCTTGGCCTTCGCCTCGTCGAGTGAGGTGTAGCTCTCGGCCGGCCCGGAGGGGCGCAGCAGGACCCGGCGGGCGGCCTCCCCCGGCTCGGTGATCATGTGCACCTTGAGGGCGTCGGTGAAGAAGTGCCAGGCCAGCCGGGAGTCCATGACCAGGCTCTCCCCGGAGGCGGCGATGTCGCGCTGGAGCTGGTCGACGTAGCCGTCGACGGCCTGGTCCAGCTCGGCGTGCAGGTTCAGCTGGAGCGCGGTCATCTGCCGCTCCTGGGCCATCTTCCGGTAGAGGTCGCCGACGCTGACCCGGCGCAGGCCGAGCCGCTTGGCGATCTCGACGGAGACGGTGCTCTTGCCGCTGCCCAGGTCACCGTTGAAGACGATCGACTGACGAACGGTCACGACTTGTCCACCCCTGATCACCGGCCGGTTGAGATCATCGATTTCCGCGCCGGACCGACGCGGTGCCGCAGTCGTCGCGCCGCCCTCGGACACCTCCAGCCCGACCTGGAGTCGCCGTACGCACCGGCATGACGGGCGATGCTACCACCTCGCGCGGGCCGACCCTCGGGACGCGACGCCGAGCGGGCGAGTCGATACTCACAGTCATGATCGGGTAACATATCGCACTGATTGGGACACCAAACGGTACCCTCCGTCACCGGCTGCGGTCAGAACAGCGCGAGCGGGTCGACCTGGAGGCGGACCGGTTCGGCCGCCTTGCGGGCGCTGCGCACCCCGGCCGCCGCGTGCAGCGCACCGGCCATGGCGGCGGCCCTGGCCCTGGGCACCCGTACCAGCATCCGCTCCCGCTCGCCGTCGGCCGGCACCGGACCGAGCAGCTCGGCCCCGTCGGGCAGCCGCGCCTGCGCCAACAGGTCGGCGACCGCCGCCGGCAGGCCCGTCACGCTGGCCATCCGCATCGCCGGTGGAAAGCCCAGCTCCCGCCGCTCCGCCAGCTCGCGGGCGGCGAACCAACCGGCGTCCCAGCGCAGCAGCGCCTGCACCGGTGCGAGCGCGCCGTCGGCGACCACCACCACCCGCCCCCCGGCGGCGGCCGGCCGGGCCAGGGCCGCGGCGGCCGTCCAGCGGCGCAGCGCCTCCTCCCCGGCCCGCAGGTCGGCGCGGGTCAGCAACGCCCAGGTGTCCAGCAACAGGACCGCGCCGTACCCGCCGGCCGTCACCGGCTCGGCCCCCGGGGTCGCGATCACCAGACCGGCGCCGCCGGGGACGTCGGCCAGCACCTCCTCCCGGCCGGAGGTGCGCACCGGCACCCCCGGGAAGGCCCGCCCCAACTCCTCGGCGGTCCGCCGGGCACCGGTGACCGAGGCCCGCAGCCGCCGCCCGCCACACCGGGGACAGGCGTACGCGGCGGCGATCCGGGCGCACCAGCGGCAGGCCGGCGACCCGCCGGCCGACGGCAAGGCGAGCGGGCCGGCGCAGTGCGGGCAGCGGGCCGGGGTGCGGCAGTCGGCGCAGGCCACCGAGGGCAGGTAGCCGCGCCGGGGCACCTGCACCAGGACCGGCGCGTCCGCGCGCAGCGCCTCCCGGGCGGCGGTCCAGGCCAGGCTCGGCAGCCGGGCGGTCGCCGCACCGGGATCGCGGGCCAGTTGCGGGTCGTCGCCGGTCGGCACGATCGCCGGGGTACGCGCCCGCAGCACCGCCCGGTCGGCGATCACCTCGCGGGCCCAGCCGGTCTCGACGAGCAACTGCGCCTCGGCGGTCCGGGCGTAGCCGCCGACGAGTGCGCCGGCCTCCGCCAACTGGGCCCGGGTGAGCAGCACCTCGCGGGCGTGCGGGTACGGGGCGCGCGGCTCGGCGTGCAGATCGTCACCGTCGTCCCAGATGGCCACCAGACCCAGCCGGTCGACCGGGGCGAACATGGCCGCCCGGGTGCCGATCACCACCGGAGCGTCGCCGCGACGGGCCGCCAGGAACGCCCGGTACCGCCGTGCCGGACCGAGGGCGGCCGACAGGCAGACGTGCCGGCCCGCGCCGAGCCGCGCGGTCAGCGCGGCGTCGAGCCGATCCAGGTCGCGCCCGTCGGCGACCACCACCAGCGCCCCCCGGCCGGCGGCCACCGTGGCGGCGACGGCGGTGGCGTAGCGGGCCGCCCAGTCCTCCCCCGGCAGCGCCGACCACACCGCCCGGGGAGAGCGCCCGTCGGCCAGCGCCCGCAGCAGCGCCGGCCCGGCCGGGTAGTCGCGCCACCCCTCCGGCTCCGGCGGATCCGGCGGATCGGCGGGTGCCGCGTCGGTTCGCGCGGCGTCGGCGGTGACCTCCTTCTCCACCCGGGCGTGCCGGGGCGGGACCGCGAGCCGCAGCACGTCGGCGAGGCTGCCGGCGTACCGGTCGGCGACGATCCGGGCCAGCCGGGCCACCTCCGGGGCGAGCACCGGCACCGCGGAGACCACCTTGTCCAGGTACGCCAGCCGGGGGTGGTCGGATCGCTCGGTCCGCTCCAGCAGCCAGCCGTCGACGAGTTGACCGGCGAAGCGCACCTTCACCCGCACGCCCGGCACGGCGTCAGCGGAGAGCGCCTGCGGAACCAGGTAGTCGAAGGGACGGTCCAGGTGGGCCAGGGGCACGTCGACGCAGACACGGGCGACCGGCGACCCGTCAGCGGGCCGCCGGTCGTCACGCCGGGTGGTTGTCAGGCTCCGGCGGCCGACTTGAGGTCGGCGGCGCGGTCGGTGGACTCCCAGGTCAGCTCGGGCAGCTCCCGGCCGAAGTGACCGTAGGCGGCGGTCTGGGCGTAGATCGGCCGCAGCAGGTGCAGGTCCCGGATGATGGCGGCCGGACGCAGGTCGAAGATCTCGGTGACCGCCTTCTCGATCGAGGCCACCGGCACCGTCTCGGTACCGAACGTCTCGACGAACAGGCTCACCGGGTGCGCCTTGCCGATCGCGTACGCCACCTGCACCTCGCACCGCTCCGCGAGACCGGCGGCCACCACGTTCTTGGCCACCCAGCGCATCGCGTACGCCGCCGACCGGTCGACCTTCGACGGGTCCTTGCCGGAGAAGGCGCCACCACCGTGGCGGGCGTAGCCACCGTAGGTGTCCACGATGATCTTCCGCCCGGTCAGACCCGCGTCACCCATCGGGCCACCGATCTCGAACCGACCGGTCGGGTTCACCAGCAACCGGTAGCCCTCGGTGTCCAGCCCCAGGCTCTCCAGCTCCGGGGCGATGACGTGGTCACGCACGTCCGGGGTGAGCAGCGACTCCAACGAGATGTCCGCGGCGTGCTGGCTGGACACCACCACCGTGTCCAGACGCACCGGCCGCAGACCGTCGTACTCGATGGTGACCTGCGTCTTGCCGTCCGGACGCAGGTAGGGCACCGTGCCGTCCTTGCGTACCGCGGCGAGCCGGCGGGCCAGCCGGTGCGCCAGCGCGATCGGCAGCGGCATCAGCTCGGGCGTCTCGGAGCAGGCGAAGCCGAACATCATGCCCTGGTCACCGGCGCCCTGCGCGTCCAGCGCGCTCTCCGAGCTCCCGGTACGCAACTCGAACGCGTTGTCCACACCCTGCGCGATGTCCGGCGACTGGGAGCCGATCGAGACACTGACCCCGCACGACGCCCCGTCGAACCCCTTCTTCGACGAGTCGTAACCGATGCCCAGGATCGTCTCCCGCACGATCGTCGGGATATCGGCGTACGCCTTGGTCGTCACCTCACCGGCGACGTGCACCTGACCGGTGGTGATCAGGGTCTCCACCGCCACGCGGCTGTGCGGATCCTGCGTCAACAGGGCATCGAGAATGCCGTCACTGATCTGGTCGGCGATCTTGTCCGGGTGGCCTTCCGTGACCGATTCGGACGTGAAGAGGCGGCGTGTCACGGTACTCCTAAGTCTTGGACGTCGTTCCGCGGCAGTCTAGTCACCAACCGTCGACGGTACCGTCCACGGTCGTCTCGGGCCCAGCCGTCAGGAGGAGTTACCGGCCAACCGGGCGACCACCAGGTCCCACACCCCGTCGGCGAGGTCCTCCTTGGACCGCTCGGGCATCCGGCTGACCGAGCCGTCCACGCTGATGACCGTGGCCGCGTTGGTCTCGGCGCCGAAGACCTTGTCCGGCCCGACCTCGTTGATGACGATGAGGTCGGCCCGTTTACGGGCCAACTTGGCCCGTCCGTTGGCCTCGGCGTCGCTGGTCTCGGCGGCGAACACCACAAGCACCTGCTCCGGCCGACGACGCTGACCCAGCTCGGCGGCGATGTCCGGGTTGGTCACGAGTTCGATGGTGGGTGCGGTGCCGTCGTCCGACTTCTTGATTTTGCCAGGCGTGTACGTCGCCGGGCGGAAATCGGCCGGAGCCGCCGCCATCACCACCACGTCGGCGTCCACCGCCGCCTTCAGCGTGGCCTCCCGCAGCTCCCCGGTGGTACCCACGCGGATCAGATCCGCGCCGGCCGGGTCGGGCAGTGCGACGTTGGCCGCGATCAGCGTGACCCGGGCGCCACGGGCGAGCGCGGCCCGGGCGAACGCGTAGCCCTGCTTGCCGGAGGATCTGTTACCCAGGAAGCGCACCGGGTCGAGCGGTTCCCGGGTGCCACCGGCGGTGACCACCACCCGCCGGCCGGTCAGATCGGCCGGCGCGTCAACGCCACGGGCCAGGATGCGGCGGGCGACGGCGAAGATCTCCGTCGGCTCCGGCAGCCGGCCCTTGCCGGTGTCGACGCCGGTGAGTCGTCCCACGGCCGGCTCGACGACCCGGACCCCTCGGGCCCGTAGCGTCGCGACGTTGGCGACGGTGGCGGGGTGCTCCCACATCTCGGTGTGCATGGCCGGCGCCAGCAGCACCGGGCAGCGAGCGGTGAGCAGGGTGTTGCTGAGTAGGTCGTCGGCGAGGCCGTGGGCGGCGCGGGCCAGCAGGTCGGCGGTGGCGGGCGCGACCACCACCAGGTCGGCCTGCTGGCCGAGGCGCACGTGCGGCACCTCGTGCACGTCGGACCAGACGTCCTCGGCGACCGGCTGCCCGGAGAGCGCCGCCCAGGTCGGCGCGCCGACGAAGCGCAACGCGGCCGCGGTGGGCACCACCCGCACCTGGTGGCCCGACTCGGTGAACAGGCGCAGCAGCTCACACGCCTTGTAGGCGGCGATCCCGCCGCCGACGCCGAGGACGATCCGGGCGTTCATCGACGCGCGGGAGATTACGGCTGGTCGGTCGGCTCGGCGGTGAGCAGGCCCGAGTTGATCTCGCGCATCGCGATGGAGAGCGGCTTCTCCTGGGGAGTGGTCTCGACGAGCGGGCCGACGTACTCCAGCAGGCCCTCACCGAGCTGGCTGTAGTAGGCGTTCACCTGACGGGCGCGCTTGGCCGCGAAGATGACAAGCGCGTACTTCGACGTCGTCTTCTCCAGGAGCTCGTCGATCGGCGGGTTGGTGATGCCTTCGGGGTTGGCGATGGATCCCACGGATGAACCTCTGCGTCTTTCGCACGGACCGCGCGTGCGCGCGGTGCCGGCGCTCAACCGCGCGGACGCGGCCGGGCCGGAGCCAGGAAGGAAGAACCGATGAATCCTACCAGTTCGTCCACGACCCGCTCGATGCGGTCGTGCGACACGCTGAGGTCGACGGCCGCCACCACGGACATGCCCGGCAGCCGACCGGGCGGATGGAGCAGGACGATTCGCGCCTCCGGCCACCCCGCCCGGACCAGCAACGCCCCGGCCAGGTCCAGGGCGAGCAGCACCGGCTGCCCGGCGGCGAGCCGGCGGCGCAGCGGGGTGATCTCCGTGCCGCGCCGGTACCCGCCGAGCCGGCTCCATTCCAGCAACTCGCCGTCGGCGAGCCGACGGTCGAACTCCTCCGACGTGACGAAATGTCGGTGGACGCCGTCCAGCTCGCTGTCCCGGCGGGGCCGGGTGGTGACCGCGATCGGCGTCCACACTGACGGAGAACGCGCCCGGATCAGCTCGACGACACTCTCCCTGCCGGCACCGGATGGGCCAGCCAGGACAGTGAGCCGAGCCGCCGGGCGCGCCTCGTCATCCAAGCTCACTGCTTGTTTCTACCCGCAGTCGTGCTCAGTTGGCGGCGAACTCCCCAAGCAGGGCCTTGCGCTGCTGCTCGCCGAGGCCACGCAGACGGCGGCTGTCGGCGATCTTGAGCTTCTCCATGATTTGAGTAGCCCGGATCTTGCCGATGCCCGGCATGGCCTGCAGCACGGCCGACACCTTGAGCTTGCCGACGACATCGTCGGACTCGGCCCGCTCAAGAACGGCTCCGAGGGTGGTCTTGCCCTGCTTGAGCTGCTCCTTCAGCTCGGCACGGGCTTTGCGGATCTCCGCAGCCTTCTCCAGCGCGGCTGCGCGCTGCTCGGGGGTCAGTGACGGGAGCGGCACCAGTTCTCCTCAGGTCCCTATCGCGACGGGCGGGACGCGCCGCCGCATCTGTGAAACGTGGTGTCGCTGTGAACCAAGGGGTTCCCAGCGCGGGGAAAACTAGCGGTCAACGGAGCTTTCGGCAACGTGGGCGCGCGATGATCACCACAAAGTGACCGAGTCATCAGTCAGTCATGACATCGCCAGGACCGCCCGACACTCGGTCACGGCGCGGTCCGCGGCGGCTCGCAACGCCGCCGGATCGGGCCCGGCGCCCAGCACCTCACGGGAGTACGCGGGCAGCACGGCGGGCACCGCGGAGCCGAAGACGACCCGCAGATCCGCCGCCGTGGCGCCCTGCGCGCCGAGGCCGGGTGCCAGCAGCGGGCCGTTCACTCCCGACAGGTCGCAGTCCGTCTTCCCGACCGTTGCGCCGATCACGGCACCGACGCTTCCGATCGGCTCAGCACCCGCGTTGAGCTGGGAAATCTCGTCAAGAACCGTCTGCGCGACGCTACGTCCGTCGGCGCTGCGCGCCCGCTGCACCGAGGCGCCCTCGGGGTTGGAGGTGAGCGCCAGGACGAAGACGCCACCGCCGTGCTCGGCAGCCAGCTCGAACATCGGCGCCAGCGAGCCGACCCCCAGGAAGGGGCTCGCGGTCACCGCGTCGACATACATGGGGCTGGATGGATCAAGGTAGGCCGACGCGTACGCGCGGACCGTCGAGCCGATGTCGCCGCGCTTGGCGTCGAGGAGAACGAGCGAGCCGAGATTTCGTAACTGTCGGATAGTTGACTCAAGGACCGCCATCCCTTGAGACCCGAACCGCTCGAAGAACGCCGACTGGGGCTTGACCACCGCAACCCGGTCACCGAGGGCGTCCACGACGGTCCGGGCGAACCGCTCCAGACCGGCGACATCGTCGCCAAGACCCCACTGCGCCAGCAACGCCGGGTGCGGGTCGATCCCCACGCAGAGCGGGCCGCGCTCGCGCATCGCCCGGTGCAGCCGGGCGCCGAAGCTCTCCATAGCCAGTACCTTCCTCTCGTCCGGCGCCGGATTTGCACCGTTCACGCCTACTCAGCAGACTGGGTGCAGACCCCCGCCGGGATACTCCAATTCGCGGTACCTGCCGCGCACGGCTACTCAAATCGAGCCGAGCGTCGGCGACCGCCTACTCAGCCCACCGCGATCGCTGCCGCGACACCCGTCACCAGGGTCGCCAGGTCGGCGTCCGTGGTGACGTACGGCGGCATCGTGTAGACCAGGTTCCGGAAGGGACGCAGCCACACCCCCTGGGCCGCCGCGGCGGCCGTGGCCGCGCCGACGTCCACCTCGTGGTCCAGTTCGACCACGCCGATGGCGCCGAGCACCCGCACGTCCACCACGCCCGGCGCGCCGCGCAGTGGCGTCAGCCCGGACCGCAGCCCCCGCTCGATCCGCGCCACCCGCCCGGACCAGTCCCCGGCCCGCAGCAGGCCCAGCGACGCGTTGGCGACCGCGCAGGCGAGCGGGTTGCCCATGAACGTCGGGCCGTGCGCGAGCACGCCGCCGGCGCGGATGCCCCGCGCGACCTCGGCCGTGCACAGCGCGGCGGCCAGGGTGAGGTAGCCGCCGGTGAGCGCCTTGCCGACGCAGAGCACGTCCGGGGTGACGCCGGCGTGCTCGGCGGCGAACATCGTCCCGGTACGGCCGAAACCGGTGGCGATCTCGTCGAAGATCAGCAGCACTCCGTGTGCCCGGGTCACCTCGCGCAGCACCCGCAGGTAGTGCGGATGGTGGAAGCGCATGCCGCCCGCGCCCTGCACCACCGGCTCCACGATCACGGCGGCCAGCTCGTGGGCGTGCCGCTCGACCGCGTCGATCAGCGCCGCCTCGTAGGCCGGATCCGGCGGGCTGTCGAAGCCGCCCGGCGGTACCGGGGCGAAGACCTGTCGCGGCAGCACGTCCCCCCAGAGGTGGTGCATGCCGCTCTCGGGGTCGCAGACGCTCATCGGATGGAAGGTGTCGCCGTGGTACCCGCCCCGCCAGGTGCCCAACCGGTGCCGCCGCGGCCGGCCGGTGGCCCGCTGGTACTGCAGGCACATCTTCACGGCGACCTCGACACTCACCGAACCGGAGTCGGCCAGGAACACGTGCTCCAGCCCCTCCGGCGTCAGCTCGACCAGACTGCGGGCCAGTTCGACGGCCGGCGCGTGGGTCAGCCCGCCGAACATGACGTGACTCATCCGACCCACCTGGTCGACCACGGCCGCGTCCAGGACCGGATGCCGGTAGCCGTGGATCGCCGCCCACCAGGAGGACATCCCGTCGACCAGCTCACGGCCGTCGGCCAGCCGCAGCCGCACCCCCTCGGCGCTGTCCACCAGGTACGGCGCCACCGCCGGCGGCAACGCCGCGTACGGATGCCACACATGCGCCGCGTCGGCGGCAAGAACCTCCTCCGGCGTCATCACCCCTCCCCCGCCCTCCGCGATCTTGCACTTTCGGTCGCCGTTTCGTCCGGGTACACCCCATCCGCCCCGACAGAAAACGCAAGATCGCGGGTGACGTGGGGTGGGTGGGGTGGGGGTGTCATGGGGGTGGGGCGGCGCGGGCGACGGCGCGGGGTAGCGCCGGGCCGCGGTAGATGAAGCCGGTGTAGAGCTGGACCAGGCTGGCACCGGCGTCGAACATCCGGCTCGCGTCGTCGGGATCGACGATGCCACCCACCCCGATCACCGGCAGTCGCCCGCCCGTCTCGGCATGCACGAAGGCGACCACCTGCCGCGCCCGATCGGCCAGGGGACGGCCGGACAGCCCACCGGCCTCGCCGGAGCGCACCCGGTCGGCCGGGGCCAGCCCGTCGCGCCCCAGCGTGGTGTTGGTGGCGATCACTCCGGCGGCGCCCCGGGCCAGGCACACCTCCAGCAACTCGGCGATGGCCGGCTCGGTGAGATCGGGAGCGATCTTCACCAGCACCGGCTTCTCCCCCACCAACGCCGCCAGCAGCGCGTCCAGGTGCCCCCGGTCCTGCAACGCGCGCAGCCCGGGGGTGTTCGGTGAGGAGACGTTGACCGCGAAGTAGTCACCGTGATCGCGCAGCGCGCGGTAGGACTCCCGGTAGTCCTCCACCGCGTCCTCCAGGGCCGTCACCTTCGACTTGCCCAACGAGATTCCCAGCGGTACGCCGAGCGGACGCGGCAGCGCCGCGAGCCGGTCCGCCAGCGCCTGCGCCCCGGCGTTGTTGAAACCCATCCTGTTGATCACGGCCTCGCTGTCGACCAGCCGGAACAGCCGGGGCCGGGGATTGCCCGGCTGTGGACGCGCCGTCACCGTGCCGACCTCGACGAAACCGAAGCCCAGCGCCGGCCACGCCGGCAGCGCCACTCCGTCCTTGTCCATCCCGGCGGCCAGCCCGACCGGATTCGGGAACCGCACCCCGAACACGGTGCGCGGCGCGGCCACCGCGTACCGGGCCCGCACCGCCGCCAGCGCCACCGGCCTCCGGGACAACGTGGCCAACCGCCGCAGGGTGAACTCGTGCGCCGCCTCCGCGTCACCACCCCCGACCCGGAACAACCCCCGCCGAACGGTCCCCTCGAAGATCACGCCACCCCTCCCTGACGCCATGTGTCGATCAAGAAGTTTTCGTCCCGCCGTGGGCCTCCGGAGGACCAAAACTTCTTGATCACCGAGGAGCGGGGGGTCACTGGGCGGGCCGGAGGGTGGCGTGCAGGGCCTGGAGGGGGCGTACCTGCATGTCGCCGCGGATCCTCGCCTCGATGCCCATGACGGCGGCGGCGGCGCCGGGCACGGTGGTGATGCAGGGGATGTCGGCGGTGACCGCCGCGCTACGGATCTCGTAACCGTCGGAGCGGGCGCTGGCACCGGAACCCTGTGGCGTGTTGACGACCAGGGCGACGTGGCCGCCGAGGATCAGCGACACCGCGTCGTCCTCGGAGCCGGCCTCGTAGTGCTTCGGGACCTGCTCGCAGGCGATGCCGTGCCGGCGCAGCACCTCGGCCGTACCGCTGGTCGCGACGATGTCGAAGCCGAGATCGGCCAGCCGCTTGATCGGGAAGATCATGCCGCGCTTGTCCCGGTTGGCCACCGAGACGAAGATCCTGCCCTCGGTCGGCAACGAACCGTACGCCGCCGACTGCGACTTGGCGAAGGCCTGCCCGAAGGCGGTGTCGATCCCCATCACCTCGCCGGTCGACTTCATCTCCGGGCCGAGCAGCGAGTCCACGCCCTTGCCGGCGGGGGTACGGAACCGCTTGAACGGCAGCACCGCCTCCTTCACCGCTATCGGGGCGTCCGGCGGCAGCGAGCCACCGTCCCCGGTCGCCGGCAACATGCCCTCGGCGCGCAACTCGGCCAGGGTCGCGCCGAGGGCGATCCGGGCCGCCGCCTTGGCCAGCGGCACCGCCGTGGCCTTCGAGACGAACGGCACGGTACGCGAGGCGCGCGGGTTGGCCTCCAGCACGTACAACGCGTCGTCCTTGAGCGCGTACTGCACGTTGAGCAGTCCGCGTACGCCGATGCCCCGGGCGATCGCCTCGGTGTAGCGGCGGACCTGGGCCACGTGCGAACTGGCCAGGGTGATCGGGGGCAGGGCGCAGGAGGAGTCGCCGGAGTGGATGCCCGCCTCCTCGATGTGCTCCATGATCCCGCCGAGGTAGACCTCGCCGTCGGCGTCGCAGAGCGCGTCCACGTCGATCTCGATGGCGTCGTCGAGGAAGCTGTCGACGAGCACCGGGTGGTCGGGCGAGATGTCGGTGGCCCGGCCGATGTAGTCGCGCAGCGTGGCGTCGTCGTACACGATCTCCATGCCGCGACCGCCGAGCACGTACGACGGCCGGACCAGCACCGGATAGCCGATCTCGTCGGCGATCTCCTTCGCCTCGTCGTACGAGGTGGCGGTGCCGTGCGCCGGCGCGCGCAGGCCGGCCCGGGCCAGCAGCGACCCGAAGGCGCCCCGCTCCTCGGCCAGGTGGATCGACTCCGGGGAGGTGCCCACCACCGGCACTCCGGCATCCTTGAGTCGCTGGGCCAGCCCGAGCGGGGTCTGCCCGCCCAGCTGCACGATCACGCCGACCACGCCCGGCCCGCCGGCCGCCCGGCCGGAGGAGTCCTCCGCGTGCCAGACCTCCAGCACGTCCTCGAAGGTCAGCGGCTCGAAGTAGAGCCGGTCCGCGGTGTCGTAGTCGGTGGAGACGGTCTCCGGGTTGCAGTTGACCATCACGGTTTCGAAACCGGCGCCTGCGGCGCCGGAAGCGGACGCAGCGGCCATGCCGATCGGCGCGCTGCGCAGCGCCATGACCGCGTGCACGCAGGAGTAGTCGAACTCGATGCCCTGTCCGATCCGGTTCGGCCCGGAGCCCAGGATCAGCACCTTGGGCCGCACCGAGCCGACCACCTCGGTCTCCGCGTCGTACGAGGAGTAGTGGTACGGAGTCATGGCCTCGAACTCGGCGGCGCAGGTGTCGACCGTCTTGTAGACCGGCCGGATGCCGAGTCGGTGCCGCAGCTTGCGCACACCGTCCTCGGCGGCCAGTTCGGGGCGCAACGCGGCCAGCTGCCGGTCGGACAGACCGGCCCGCTTCGCCCGGCGCAGCAGCTCCGCGTCCAGCACCGGCGCCGCGACGATCTCGGCACGCAGCTCGACAAGGGCGGCGACCTGGTCCAGGAACCACGGGTCGATGCCGCCGGAGGCGGCGCTGACCTCGGCGATCGAGGCGCCCAGCCGCAACGCCCGCTCCACCGTGTAGAGCCGCCCGTCGTGCGGCATACCCAGCGCGGCGAGGGTGTTCTCCTTCGTCGCCCCGACCGGGTCGGGCACGGTCCAGAAGCCGGCGGCCTTGGTTTCCATCGAGCGCATCGCCTTGTTCAGCGCCTCGGCGAAGTTGCGCCCGAGGCTCATCGCCTCGCCGACCGACTTCATCGTGGTGGTCAGCTCCGGGTCCGCGCCGGGGAACTTCTCGAACGCGAACCGGGGGATCTTCACCACCACGTAGTCGAGCGTCGGCTCGAACGCGGCCGGCGTCTTGCGGGTGATGTCGTTGGGGATCTCGTCGAGGGTGTAGCCGATGGCCAACTTCGCGGCGATCTTCGCGATCGGGAAGCCGGTCGCCTTCGACGCCAGCGCCGAGGAGCGGGACACCCGAGGGTTCATCTCGATGACGACGATGCGACCGTCGGCCGGGTTCACCGCGAACTGGATGTTGCAGCCCCCGGTGTCGACGCCGACCTCCCGCAGCACCGCTATGCCCAGATCCCGCAGGTGCTGGTACTCCCGGTCGGTGAGCGTCATGGCCGGAGCCACGGTCACGCTGTCACCGGTGTGCACGCCCATCGGGTCGAGGTTCTCGATCGAGCAGACCACCACCACGTTGTCGTGGCGGTCCCGCATGAGTTCGAGCTCGTACTCCTTCCAACCGAGCACGCTCTCCTCGATGAGCACCTCGTGCACCGGGCTGGCGGCCAGCCCGGCGCCCGCGATGCGTTCCAGGTCCGCGTCGGTGTGCGCCATGCCGGAGCCGAGGCCGCCCATGGTGAACGACGGCCGGATCACCACCGGCAGGCCCAGCTCGGCAACCGTCTCCCGGACCTCGTCCATCGAGTGGCAGACCCGCGAACGTGGCACCAGCGCCGACGGGTCGGCCACACCGAGGCGTACGCCGGCCTTCGCCACGATCTCCTTGAACAGCTGCCGGTCCTCGCCGCGCCGGATCGCGTCGATGTTCGCGCCGATCAGCTCGACGCCGTACTTCTCCAGCACCCCGGCCTCGTGCAGGGCCACGGCGGTGTTCAGGGCGGTCTGCCCGCCCAGGGTGGGCAGCACCGCGTCCGGGCGTTCCTTGGCGATGACCAGCTCGACGAACTCCGGCGTGATCGGCTCGACGTAGGTGGCGTCGGCGAACTCCGGATCGGTCATGATCGTGGCCGGGTTGGAGTTGACCAGGCTGACCCGGATTCCCTCGGCCCGCAGTACCCGGCACGCCTGCGTCCCCGAGTAGTCGAACTCGCAGGCCTGTCCGATGACGATCGGTCCCGACCCGATCACCAGGATGTGCTTGAGATCGGTCCGCTTAGGCATTGGTACGTCCCCCACTGAGAGCCCGGCCGTCGATCAGCTCGGCGAAGCGGTCGAAGAGATAGTCCGCGTCGTGCGGGCCGGCCGCCGCCTCCGGGTGGTACTGAACGGTGAAGGCGGGCACGTCGCGCGCCCGCAGCCCCTCGACCACGTTGTCGTTGAGGCAGACGTGCGACACCTGGACGCCACCGAACTCGGTGTCGATCACCTGGTCCGGCACGACCGCACCGGCCCGGACACCCGGAACCTCGACGGCGAAGCCGTGGTTGTGGCTGGTCACCTCCACCTTGCCGGTGGCCCGGTCGAGCACGGGCTGGTTGATGCCCCGGTGGCCGTAGCCGAGCTTGTAGGTGCCGAAGCCGAGCGCCCGGCCGAGGATCTGGCTGCCGAAGCAGATGCCGAACAGCGGCACCTCGCGGCGCAGCACCTCGCGCGCCAGGGCCACCGGCGCGTCGGCGGTCGCCGGGTCGCCGGGGCCCGGTGAGAAGAAGACCGCGTCGGCGCCGGTGGCCAGCAGGTCCTCGATCGTCGAGTGGGCCGGCAGCACGTGGGTGGTCACGCCACGCGCGGCGAGCCGGCGCGGCACGTTGCGCTTGATGCCCAGGTCGAGCGCGGCCACCGTGAACCGGTGCTCACCCTCGGCGTCGACCACGTACGGCGTGGCGGTGGTCACCTCGGCGGAGAGGTCCGCGCCGAGCATCTGCGGCGACCGGCGGACCCGGTCGAGCAGCGCCTGCGGATCGTCCTCGACACTGGAGACGCCCACCCGCATCGCGCCGCGTTCGCGCAGGTGGCGGGTCAGCGCCCGGGTGTCGACGCCGCTGATGCCGACCACCCCCTCGGTGGCCAGCCGGTCCTCCAGCCCGCCGGTGGCCCGCCAGTTGGAGCTGACCCGGGCCGGGTCACGCACCACGTAGCCGGCCACCCAGATCCGGCGCGACTCGTCGTCGTCGGTGTTCACGCCGGTGTTGCCGATGTGCGGTGCGGTCTGCACCACCACCTGCCGGTGGTACGACGGGTCGGTGAGCGTCTCCTGGTAACCGGTCATCCCGGTGTTGAAGACCGCCTCGCCGAAGGTCTCACCGACACTTCCGTACGCCTCGCCGTGGAACGTGCGCCCGTCCTCCAGGACGAGAATCGCCGACCTGCGCTTCACTGGGCCCGCCTTTCGTTGGCGACTGCGGGACTCCGCTCCGTTGCATTCCTCGCGCTCACCGGAGAACCTTTCCGTCCAGAACCGTCGCCTCGCCACGCATGAAGGTCGCCACGATGCGACCCGGCAGCGTCATCCGGGCGTACGGGGTGTTGCGGCTACGGCTGGCCAGGTCCGCCGGCTCGATGACCCGGCGGGCCGCCGGGTCGACCAGGGTCAGGGTGGCCGGCGCGCCGGGGGCCGGGTCGTGGCCGTGCTCGGTGAGCCCGGCGATCCGGGCCGGGGTGCGGGACATCCGCTCGGCGATCAGATCCCACCGCGGACCCAGCACGTCGAGCGCGATGGACAGCGCCGTCTCCAGCCCGAGCATGCCCGGCCGAGCGTACGCCCACTCGCACTCCTTGTCCTCGACGGCGTGCGGGGCGTGGTCGGTGGCGATGATGTCGATCACTCCGTCGACCAGGGCGGCCCGCAGCGCGGCGATGTCGGTGGCGGTGCGCAGCGGCGGGTTGACCTTGAACACGGGGTCGTAGGTCTCGGCACGCGCGTCGGTGAGCAGCAGGTGGTGCGGGGTCACCTCGGCGGTGACGCGTACCCCTCGGGCCTTGGCGTGGCGCAGCACCTCGACGCTGCCGGCGGTGGAGACGTGGCAGACGTGCAGCCGGCTGCCCACGTGCTCGGCCAGCAGCACGTCCCGCGCGATGATCGCCTCCTCGGCGACCGCCGGCCAGCCGGTCAGACCCAGCCGGGTGGAGACCTCACCCTCGTGCATCTGTGCGCCCTCGGTGAGCCGGGGCTCCTCGGCGTGCTGGGCGATGATGCCGTCGAAGGCCTTCACGTACTCCAGCGCCCGGCGCATCAGGCGCGGGTCGGCCACGCAGTGACCGTCGTCGGAGAAGATCCGCACCCGGGCCGCCGAGTCGGCCATCGCGCCGAGTTCGGCCAGCCGCTCACCGGCCAGACCGACCGTGACCGCGCCGATCGGCTGCACGTCGACCAGCCCGGCCTCGCGGCCGAGCCGCCACACCTGTTCCACCACGCCGGCGGTGTCGGCCACCGGCGAGGTGTTCGCCATCGCGCAGACCGCGGTGTAACCGCCGAGCGCCGCCGCCCGCGAACCGGTCTCGACGGTCTCGGCGTCCTCCCGGCCGGGCTCGCGCAGATGGGTGTGCAGGTCGACCAGGCCGGGCAGGGCGACCAACCCGTCGGCGTCGACCACCGTGGCGTCGGGCGCGGCGAGCCCCGCGCCGGTCTCGGCGACGACTCCGTCGCGGATCAGCAGGTCGGTCGGTGCGGCGCCGAGGACGCTGACGTTCCTGATCAGGTACGAGTTCACCGGTTGTTCCCCCCGAGCAGCAGGTAGAGGACGGCCATCCGGACGGAGACGCCGTTGGCGACCTGTTCGACGATGGTGGAGCGGGGCGAGTCCGCGACCTCCGGCGTGATCTCCATGCCCCGGTTCATCGGGCCGGGGTGCATGACGATGGCGTGCTCGGGCAGTCGGCCCATCCGCGGACCGTCCAGGCCGTAACGGCGGGCGTACTCACGGGCGGACGGGAAGTAGGAGTCGTTCATCCGCTCGCGCTGCACCCGCAGCATCATCACCACGTCCGAGGTGGGCAGCACCGCGTCGAGGTCGTAGCAGACGTCGGTACCGGGGGCGAGGGCGGCGGCGATGTCGACCGGGATGAGCGTGGGCGGACCGACCAGCGTCACCTTGGCACCGAGGGTGGACAGCAGCAACACGTTGGAGCGCGCCACCCGGGAGTGCAGCACGTCGCCGACCACCGCCACCGACAGGCCGGCCAGCCGCCCCAGCCGGGACCGCATCGTGTACGCGTCGAGCAGCGCCTGGGTGGGATGCTCGTGGGTGCCGTCGCCGGCGTTGACCACCGAACCGTCGACCCAGTCGGCGAGGCGGTGCGGGGCACCCGAGGCGGGGTGGCGAACCACCACCGCGTCGGCCCCCATCGCCTGCAGGGTCAACGCGGTGTCCTTCAGGCTCTCGCCCTTGGCGACGCTGGAACCCTTCGCCGAAAAGTTGATCACATCGGCGCTGAGCCGCTTGGCCGCCGCCTCGAACGAGATCCGGGTCCGGGTCGAGTCCTCGTAGAAGAGGTTGACCACGGTCCGGCCGCGCAACGCGGGCAGCTTCTTGACCTCGCGTCCGGCCACCGCGGCCATCTCCGCCGCGGTGTCCAGGATCTGGGTGGCGGTGTCGGCGTCGAGGTCCGCGCCGGAGAGCAGGTGCCTGATCATGAGGAGGCCTCCTCGCCGTGGAGCCGGACCTCGTCCACGCCGTCGGTCTCGGCCAGCGTCACCTTGACGTTCTCGGCGAGCGCGGTGGGGATGTTCTTGCCGACGTAGTCGGCGCGGATCGGTAGCTGCCGGTGCCCCCGGTCGACGAGCACGGCGAGTTGCACCGAGGCGGGCCGCCCCAGGTCGCCGAGCGCGTCGAGGGCGGCCCGGACGGTCCGCCCGGAGAAGAGGACGTCATCGACGAGGATCACCCTTTTGCCGTCGATGCCACCGGCCGGCAACTGGGTGGGGCCGACCGCGCGGGTGGCGTGTCGGCGCAGGTCGTCGCGGTAGAGGGTGATGTCGAGCACGCCGACCGGCACGGAGATGCCCTCGAAGGAACTGATCCGGGCGGCGAGGCGGTCGGCGAGGGGGGCACCCCGGGTGGGGATGCCGAGCAACACGGTGTCGGCCGCGCCCTGGGTCTTCTCGAGGATCTGGTGAGCGATGCGATCGACCACGCGGTGCAGGTCGGCGCTGGTCAGGATCACCTTTACCGAGGGTTGTCGCGGCGGCGACGACTGGGCAGCCGGTGGGTAGGCCACGGCGGACCTCCTTCCCCGCCTCACGGGACGGGTCGTTAAAGGACGTCGGAACCTCCCGGCCGGGCCGGGAGCGGCCGGCGGAGGGGCTTGGGCAACGTTACCAGTGGTCGTCGCCGCCTCGACGCGCGGGCACCAGGTACGACTGCCTCACCCCGTCGCCGTTGGCTGACCGGCCAGTCAGCGAGACGAAACCGGACAAGTCACCCGGAGTGCACCATGGGAAGATCGCGACCACTTGACCAGGTGTACGAATCCCCGTACCGTCACGCTCCGTAGCGAATCGCTGGGAGAACCCGAGCAGCACTGGGAGTGTCCGAATGCCCTCTGAATACGCCAAGTCTCTGGGCGCCCGCCTGCGCTCCATCCGCCAGCAGCAGGGCCTGTCCCTGCAGGGGGTGGAGGAGAAGTCGAACGGGCGATGGAAGGCCGTCGTGGTCGGCTCGTACGAGCGCGGCGACCGGGCCGTCACGGTGTCCCGACTGGCCGAGCTGGCCGAGTTCTACCGCGTTCCGGTCTCGGAGTTGCTGCCCGACGGCAGCGGGGTGCGACACGAGCCCACCAGCAAGATCGTTCTGGACCTGGAGCGTCTCTACGACGAGGCCAGCGAGGACCTCGCCTACGTGGCCCGCTACGCGCGCGCCATCCAGCAGCAGCGCGGGGACTACAACGGCCGGGTGCTGTCGATCCGCGCCGACGACCTGCGTGCCCTCGCGATCGTCTACGACGCCTCGCCGTCCGGCCTGATCGAGCGGCTGACCGAGCACGGCGTACTGGTCGCCGACCCCCGGGCATTCTTCGCCTCCTGAGATCGACCACGCGACAAAGGGCCCGTGCCATCCGGCACGGGCCCTTTCGTCGTCGCTCTCGTCGCCGGTGCGCGGCGGTCATCGGCCACCGCCACCCACCTCAGCGGGTGGCGTACTCGGCGATCCGGCCGAGCAGACCGTTGAGGAAGCGCGGCGAGTCGTCGGTCGACATCTGCCGCGCCAGCTCCACCGCCTCGCTGATCGCCACCGCGTCGTCGATCTCGTCCAGGTAGAGCAGCTCGTAGACCGCGATCCGGGCGAGGTTACGGTCGACCACCGGCATCCGGTCGAGCGTCCAGCCCTCGGCGTAGCTGGAGATCAGCTCGTCGATCCGGTCCAGATGCCCGGCCACCCCCTCGACCAGGCCGACCGCGTACCCCAGGTGGTCCGGGCGCGGCTTCTCGATCCGCTCGACGTAGCCGGCCAGCACCTCGACCGGCGGACGATCACGCAGGTCGGCCTCGAAGAGCACGTCCAACGCCCGCTTACGCGCCTTGCGGCGCGCCGGCATCTGCTGCTTCGGACCCTCGGACATCAGGCGCGGCCGAGGTAACGGCCGTCGCGGGTGTCGACCTTGATCTTCTCGCCGGTGGTGACGAAGAGCGGCACCTGGACGGTCGCACCCGTCTCCACCGTCGCCGGCTTGTTGCCACCGGTGGACCGGTCCCCCTGCAGACCCGGCTCGGTGTAGGTGACCTCCAGCACCACCGAGGTCGGCAGCTCGATGTAGAGCGGCACGCCCTCGTGGGTGGCCACGATCGCCTCGGCCTCGGGCAGCAGGTAGTTGGCTGCCTCGCCGACCGTCCCGCCGAGCACCGTGATCTGGTCGAACGTCTCCATGTCCATGAAGACGTAGTCCTCGCCGTCGGCGTAGAGATACTGCATCGTGCGCTTGTCCACGGTCGCGGTCTCGACCTTGGTGCCCGCGTTGAAGGTCTTGTCGACCACCTTGCCGGAGAGCACGTTCTTCAGCGTGGTACGCACAAACGCACCACCCTTACCGGGCTTGACGTGCTGGAACTCGACGACGGCCCAGAGCTCCCCGTCGAGGTTGAGTACCAGGCCGTTCTTCAGGTCGTTGGTGGTGGCCATTTCCTGCCTTGATCATCATTTGGCGGACAGACCTGGCAAGTCTACTAGCCGCCTCGCAACCCGCCGACCGCCGTCGGCCGCCCGCCGAGTCCGCCGCCGGTCGAGAAGGTCCAGCCCGGCTCAGCGCGACACGGCTCAGCGCGATCCAACGCGACTCAGCATGACCCGGTGCGCCCCCGCCTCCGCCCATCCGACACTGCCAGTAACACTCCAGCCCCACCCCCACCTACCAACTCGCTCCCTTTGCTCTGCTTCAACCCACGCATCAGTCACGATCTGTTGCGAGAACGCCGTGCATCATCACCCCGCTTCGTCGCAAAGGTGCTGGTGAGTCGCTAGTGCGTGGGTTGAAGCAGAGCAAAGGAGGGGAAGGGAGGTTGGGCGGGGGCGGCGGCTGCTCACTGAGGGTAAACAGCACCGAACGTAGTCGTGGCGCTGAACGAAGGTGCGGCTGAGCCGTCAGCCGACGGTGACCGGGCACCTGAGGCCGAGCGGTCTGGGCGTCAGGCGGCTCGGACGTCAGGCGGGCTGGTCGCGGCGGTTGGCCAGGTGGTGCAGGGCGAGGCGGTAGCCGTCGACACCCAGCCCGCAGATCACGCCGGTCGCCACCGCCGAGACGACCGAGTGGTGACGGAACTCCTCCCGGGCGTGGATGTTGGAGATGTGCACCTCCACCAGCGGCCCACGAAGCATCGCGCAGGCGTCCCGCACCGCGATCGAGTAGTGCGACCAGGCCGCCGGGTTGAGCACCACGGCGGCACCCTCGTCGGCGGCGGCGTGCAGCCAGCCGAGCAACTCGTGCTCGGCGTCGGTCTGCCGCACGACGACGTCCAGGCCCAGGTCCCGTCCGGTCGTCTCGCACAGTTGCACCAGGTCGGCGTAGCTGGTCACGCCGTAGACGTCGACCTGGCGGGTGCCCAACCGGCCCAGGTTCGGCCCGTTGAGCACGTACACCCGCCTGCTCACCGAATCATCTCCGTTCGCGCTCACCCGGACACCGCGGCGTAGGCGGCGTGCAGCAGGTCGTCGTCCGGGCCGTCGAGGATCGCCGGGCGGGCCAGACCGTCGAGCACCACGAAACGCAGCCGGCTGCCCCGGGCCTTCTTGTCCACCCGCATGGTGGCCAGCAGGCGGGGCCACGCGTCGGCGTGGTAACCGGTCGGCAGATCGAGTGCCGTCAGCACCGTACGGTGCCGCGCCGCGGTGGCCGCGTCCAACCGGCCGGCGAGGCGGGCCAGCTCGGCGGCGTACACCAGGCCGACCGACACCGCGTGACCGTGCCGCCAGCGGTAACCCTCGACCTTCTCGATCGCGTGGGCCAGCGTGTGCCCGTAGTTGAGCACCTCCCGTACGCCCGACTCGCGCAGGTCTCCCGCGACCACGTCGGCCTTGACCCGGATGGCCCGCTCGATCAGCTCCCGGGTGACCCGCCCGGCCGGGTCGGTCGCGGCGGCCGGATCGGCCTCGACCAGGTCGAGGATGACCGGATCGGCGATGAAGCCGCACTTGACCACCTCGGCCAGGCCGGCGGCCAGGTCGGTCGACGGGAGGCTGTCCAGCGTGGTGAGGTCGGCCAGCACGCCGGCCGGCGGGTGGAAGGCACCGACGAGGTTCTTGCCGGCGGCGGTGTTGATCCCGGTCTTGCCGCCGACCGCCGCGTCGACCATGCCGAGCAACGAGGTGGCCACCGGCACCCAGCGCACCCCGCGCAGCCAGCACGCCGCGACGAACCCCGCCAGGTCGGTGACCGCACCGCCACCGAGACCGACCACCGCGTCGGTACGGGTGAACCCCGCCTCGCCGAGCCGGTCCCAGCACTGCGCCGCCACGTCGACGTGCTTGCCGGCCTCGGCGTCGGGTACCTCGATCAGCAGGGGTGTCACCCCGGCCGCCGCCAGGCCGGCGCCGACCGCGTCGGCCAGTTCCTTCAGGGGCGGCGTGTGCAGCACCGCCGCCCGGGTGGCGTCGGGCAGCAGCCCGGGCAGCGCACCGAGCAGGTCGCGGCCGACCAGCACGTCGTACGGTCGGTCGCCGCCGACCGGGATCCGGGTCACCTCGTCCATCGCCGGGAGCCTAGCCCACCCGGCACCGATCCGACCCGCGCCGCCACCGGGGGTGCCCGAGGGGTGGAACAACGTTTAGCGATGGGCACAACGGGCACGGGCAGCCGGGGGGTCACGGGCGAGAGGGAGTCGACATGAGCGGGCGGACGATCGACGGTGCGGACATCCGGCTGCCCGCCACCATCCTCGGCTTCGGCCTCGGCGGCTTCGTCGACGGCATCCTGCTGCACCAGGTCTTCCAGTGGGCACCACATGCTCAGCAGCACCGGCAGCGACAACATCGGGGTACGCGAGTACCCGGTGGACACCGTCGCGGGGCTGGAGATGAACACCCTCTGGGACGGCCTGTTCCACGTGGTGGCCTGGGTGGCCGTCCTCACCGGCCTCGCGATGCTCTACTCGCGGGTGACCCGCTCCCGGGGCCAGCTGTGGCGTTCGCCCATGCTGTGGGGCTGGGCGCTGATCGGGTGGGGGCTGTTCAACCTGATCGAAGGCGTCATCGACCACCACATCCTGGGCATCCACCACGTCCGCGCCGGTGAGCACCAGCTCTGGTGGGATCTCGGCTTCCTCGCGTTGGGTGTGGTGCTGATCGTCGTCGGCTGGCTCGTGCAGCGCCGCGCCACCGCCGTCGACGGGGGTGCCGACCAGCGGCGGACGCCGACCCGGGGCCGACCGGGGTGAGCCCACCGCTGGTGGTGGGCCCGGTCCTGATCTCGGCGCACGGCACCGAGCACGGCACCTCGGTCGGTCCGGCGCTGCTCGTGCCGCTGCTGGCCGGCTGGGTCTACCTGGCCGCCGCACTACGGCAACGCGCCCCCGACCGGGCCGGGTGGAGCCACTGGCGCACGGCCGCCTTCGCCGCCGGGTGCGCCCTGCTCGCCACCGCGCTGCTGCTGCCGGCCGACGACTTCGCCGGGCACATGTGGCAGCACCTGCTGCTCGGCATGCTGGCGCCGCTGGGGCTGGTGCTCGGCGCACCCGGCATCCTGGCCCTGCGCTGCCTCGACCGGCGGACCGGCCGGACGGCGTTGCGGAGGCTGAACCATCCGGCGCTGCGACCGCTGACCCACCCGGTCACCGGGCTGCTGCTCACCGCCGGCGGGCTGTGGCTGCTCCACCTCACCCCGCTGTACCGGGCCACCCTCGACAGCGCGGCCCTGCACCACCTGGTCAACCTGCACTTCCTGCTCAGCGGGCTGCTGTTCACCTGGTCGATCGCCGGCCCGGAACCCTACCCGCACCGGGCCCGGGTACCGGTCCGGCTGGTGGTGCTCGGCGCGGCCGTGGTCGCCCACGCCAGCCTCGCCCAACTGATGTACGCGGGCCTACTGGTCGACGTGCCGGCGACCGCGGAGCAGCTGCGCGCCGGCGCGACGGTGATGTACTACGGCGGCGACCTCGCCGAGATCATGCTCGCCCTCGCCCTGCTGACCACCTGGCGTCCCGGACCACGCCGCCGGACCGTCGGCACCGCCGTCACCGTCGGCTCCTGATCCGAGCCGGCTCGCGCGCGACCGCAGACGTTGCCCGGGCCCCGGCGCTACGGCTTCAGCAGGGGGATGATCTCGGCGACGATCTCCTCGGGGGTGCGGCCGTCGGTGACGACCGTGGCGGTGGCGACCTCGGCGTACAGCGGCCGGCGCTGGTCCATCAGGTGTTTGAGGGTGGCCCGGGGGTTGATCGCCAGCAGCGGCCGGCCGACGCCGAGGCCCACCCGCTTCACCGCGTCCGGCAGCTCGACGGAGAGGTGCACCACCCGGTGACCGACGAGCGCGGCCCGGTTCTCCTCGGCCAGGATCGCGCCGCCACCGAGGGCGAGCACCCCGGAGCAGGAGGCCAGCGCCGCGGCCAGCGCCGCCCGTTCGAGGGAACGGAAGTGCGCCTCGCCCTCGTCGACGAAGATCTCCGGGATCGGTTTGCCGGCGAGCCGCTCGATGTCGGCGTCGGTGTCCCGGAACTCGACGCCGAGCGTCTCGGCCAGGCCCTGCCCGATCGTGGTCTTGCCCGAGCCGGGCGCGCCGACCAGCACACAGACCGGCCGGGTCGGAGCGGTCACCGGATCACCAGCGCGTCGAGGTAACCGGCCAGGTTGCGGCGCATCTCGGCGACCGAGTCACCACCGAACTTCTCCACCGCGGCCTCTGCCAGCACCAGCGCCACCATCGCCTCGGCGACCACCGCGGCGGCCGGCACCGCGCAGACGTCGGAGCGCTGGTTGATGGCGGTGGCCGGCTCACCGGTCGTCACGTCCACCGTGGCCAGCGCCCGGTTCAGCGAGGAGATCGGCTTCATCGCCGCCTTCACCCGCAGTGGCTCACCGGTGGTGATGCCGCCCTCCAGGCCGCCGGCCCGGTCGGTGACCCGGCGGACGCCGGTGGCGGTGGGCATGATCTCGTCGTGCGCCTCGGAGCCCCGGGACCGGGCCTGCTGCCAGCCGTCGCCGATCTCCACACCCTTGATCGCCTGGATCGACATCAGCGCGGTGGCCAGCCGGGCATCGAGCTTGCGGTCCCACTGCACGTGGCTGCCCAGACCGGGCGGTACGCCGTACGCCAGCACCTCGACCACGCCGCCGAGGGTGTCGGCGGCCTTCTTCGCGGCGTCGACCTCGGCGACCATCCGGGCGCTGGCCTCCGGGTCGAGGCAGCGCAGCGGGTCGGCGTCGATCCGCTCGGCGTCCTCCGGCCGGGGCCGCAGCCCCGGCTTGACGCCGATCGGGCCCAGCTCGACCACGTGCGAGACGATCTCGATACCGAGGGCCTGGCGCACCAGCGCCTTGGCCACCGTGCCGACCGCGACCCGGGCGGCGGTCTCCCGCGCGCTGGCCCGCTCCAGGATCGGCCGCGCGTCGGTGTGGCCGTACTTCTGCATGCCGGCCAGGTCGGCGTGGCCGGGCCGGGGCCGGGTCAGCGGCGCGTTGCGGGCCTGCCGGGCCAACTCGTCGGGGTCGACCGGGTCGGCGGCCATCACCGTGCGCCACTTGGGCCACTCGGAGTTGCCGACCCGGATGGCGACCGGGCTGCCCAGGGTGACGCCGTGCCGCAGGCCGCCGATGATCTCGATTTCGTCCTGCTCGAAGGCCATCCGGGCACCCCGGCCGTAGCCGAGCCGGCGGCGGGCCAACTCCCCGGCGATGTCGGTGGAGGACACCTCGACACCGGCCGGCACCCCCTCCAGCAACGCGACGAGAGCGGGTCCGTGCGATTCCCCTGCGGTCAACCAACGCAACACAGGCATGAGTCTGTCACGCCCGAGGCCCGGCACCCCGCGCCGCCCGTCGCGTCCCGCCTTCCGGACGCGACGGGCGGCGCGGGCGGCTCAGATGCCTCGGCCGCGTCGGTGCAGGGTGCGCAGCACCGTGTCGGCGCGGACCACCCGCCCGGCGACCGCCAGGGCCAGGTAGGCCCGGGGCTCGCGTGGGTTGCGCCGGATGGTCCGCCGGGCCCAGCGCACCGCACCCCGGGAGTCGCCCGACGCCGCGCGGGCGAAGGCGATCTGCCCGGTGACCCGGGCCTGTCCCGCCGGTTGGCTGGCGAACTCGGGATAGCGGTCCAGCAGCCACTGCAGCGCCTCGGAGATGGTGTCCCACCGCTGGGCGAAGTAGGACCGCTTGTGCCAGCGCACCACCACGTACGGGGTGCGCAGGTTGACCAGCGGGGCGCTGCGGGCGGCCCGGAGCAGGAACTCGTAGTCCTCGGCGTAGCTGCCGGGGATCTCCTCGTCGACGAGCCCGAACCCGTCGCGCAGCGCCGACGCCCGGATGACGAAGGTCGACGGGTGCAGCTCGGTCATCCGGTCCCGCAGCAGCTCGGCCAGGCTGATCGAGTCGCGGTCCAGCACCCGCTCGACGGTGTGCCCGTCGTAGCTGACCCGGATGCCGCAGCTGACGAACTCGGCGCCGGGGACACCGGCCAACGCCTCGGCCTGGGCGCGCAGCTTGCCGGGCAGCCACTCGTCGTCGTCGTCGCAGAAGGCGACCAACTCACCGGTGGCGGCCAGGGTGCCGGTGTTGCGCGCGCCGGCCAGGCCGGGGGTCCGCGAGTTGGTGACCACCCGCACCGGCCGGTCCGGAGCCGACAGTTCGGCCAGGGAGGCGTCCGGTTCGGACTGGTCGTACACCACGACCACCTCGACCGCAGCCGGGTAGTCCTGGGCGACGATGGCCCGTACCGCGGCCCGCAGCAGTTCGGGCCGGTCGCGGGTGGGCACCACCGCGCTCACGCTCGGGTACCGGGTCACGGCTTCCGCCTTCCGTTCGGGCCGTGCCACGGCCGCCACCAGCGTCGGTGCCGCCGCTGCGCGGCGGCCACCAGGTCCTCGACGATCACTCCCACCCGCCGCACCGCGGCCCGCCGCCCGTCGGCCGCGTCGGCGTCCACGGCGACGGTGAACCGGTCCCGGTCGGCGAGACCGGCGGCCAGCATGTCCAGCAACTCCTGCCGGGACTCGCAGAGCGCCACCAGACCGGCCGCGCCGAGCCGGCGGGCGAACAACAGCTGATGGTCGTCGACGTGCTCGCCACGGCTCGGGTCGCGGGGCACCACGATCGGCAGGTGTCCGTGCCGGCGGGCCTCCAGGATGGTGGCCGGGCCGCCGTGGCAGACCACCAGGTCGGCCTGGGCCATCGCGGCCTGCAACTCGGCGTGGCCGAGGAACGGCACCGCGTCGGGCAGGTCAGCGGCGCCGGTGTGGCCGTGCTGCACGGTCAGCCGGACCTTGCCGTCGACCTCGTCGTGCCACTGGGCCAGCCAGTCGACCAGCCGGTCGAACGGATGCTTGTCGGTGCCGACGGCCACCAGCACCCGCGGCCGACCGTCGAGGTCCGACTCACGCTGTCCCGGTACGCGTACCGTCGGCTCGTCGAGGGCCGGGCGAGGGCGCAGCGGCGTGGCGCGGTGCCCGTCGCCGGGCGCGTCGCCGCTCACAGCAGCGTCCCCACGACGGTGGCCTCCGGGTACTGGCGGCGCTGCTCCTCCCACTGCACGAGCATCGCCGACAGGAACGGCCGGCACAGCCGGGCGGTCAGCGTCGGTGTGTCGATCCGGTCGTAGACCTCGATGTAGACCGTCGGGATGCGGCGCAGCCGGGCCAGCACGACGAACGGCACCGCCACGCCCGCGCCGGTGGTGACCACCGCGGCGACCCGCCGTCGCCGCAGCACCCGGACGGCCAGCCACGCGTTGCGCAGCAGGTTGCCCAGGTGGCGGGTGGTGGGATGGTACGCCGGGACGACGTCCTCCCCGGCCAGCAGCGACAGCGCCTCCGGCGTGTCGAAGGTGACCCAGCATCGCCGCCAGGTCTCGTACCAGGGCCGCAGGGCGAGCAACTGCGCCAGGTGCCCTCCGCTCGACCCGACCAGCAGCAGCACCGGCTGCTGGTCGGCTCCCAGTTTGTTGTTGTCCACGCGACTCCCCACAAGTCCGCTTGACGTGTCGGTCAGCTGTGTCGGTTCGAAATGGTGTCCAGCAGGGCGGGATGCAGCGCCCGGTTCCAGCCGGCACCGGCGTCGGCCAGCCGCCAGGTCCGCAACCACATCTCCACCAGGTAGGCGTCGGCCACCAGCCGCCGCCCGGCCCGGTCCAGCCCCAGCGCCTCGCCGTGCCGGTCCAGCCAGGTGTCGACCTGCCGGGCCGCCGCCGCGGCTGGTTCGCCGCGCGCCACGAGCGCCCGCTGGAACGCGTCGTGTGCCAGGTCGAACCCGACGGGCACCTCCGGCCCGCTGTGCTCCCAGTCCCAGGCGACGAGTTCCCCCTCGTGCCGGCCGAGGTTCCACGGCACCCAGTCGCCGTGCCAGTGACCGAACTCGACGGCGACGTCACCGTGCCGGCGGGCCAGGTCGGCGACGGCGGTCGACGCACGCTCACCGACGGTGTCCGCGGCCCGCCGCGCCTGCTCGGTCAGGCGGGCCAGGAACGGTGAGCCGGCCAGCGGCCGGGCCGGCGTCGGCGGGCGACCACGCCGGGCCACCGCGAGCAGCGCCGCCAGGTCGGGCGGCGCGTCGATGGACAGCCCCCGGATCCGCGCCGGCAGCGGCTCGACCACCGCCACCGCCTGCCCGGCCCAGGCGAACTCGGTGAGCAGGCGCGTGGTGCCGGGGTGCCCGGCCGTCCCGGCCAGGCCGGCGACCTCCCGCAGCGCCGCGGCCTCGGCGGTGACCAGCGCCCGCGTGGCGTCGTTCCAGCCGATCTTCGCGTACCCGCGCGGTTCGCCCCGGTCGTCGAACAGTTGCAGCGTCGGCTTGTGGTTCGGGTCCGGCGGACGCACCCCGCAGGCCGCGTGCACCGGCGTGCCGAGTTCGGCACCGACCCGCGCGGCGAGCAGCACCTCCGCCGGGTCGAGCCCGACCGGCAGCGCCACGGTCAGCACCGGAAAGGGAACCCGGTCCACCGCGCCGGCCCGGGCCGCCACGCCGAGCACCGCCCGCGCCGCGCGCAGCTTCGCCGGGCGCAGGGCGTTGTACGACAGCAGCGCCGCCGCCGCGACCCGGGGGCGGCCCAACGGCAGCAGGAAACGGGCCCGGGCCACCGACGGCACCACCGCGTACCGGGCCACGACGGTGTGCCCGGCCGGTGGCTCGGCGTCCACGGTCACCGCCACCCGCGGGTCGGAGAAGACCGCCCGGGTGACCCAGCCCAGCCCGTCGTCCCGGCTCCGGGGGTCGCCCGTGGTGGTGGCCGAGGCGGTCACGCGACCCGGTCCGGCCAGTCGAGCCGCAACCCCAGCCGCTGCCGCAGCGCCTCGTTGTGCGGGCGGTAGTACGCGGTCAGCTCGGCGCGCAGCGCCGGCTCCAGAGGTGCCGACCGCCGGTCGTTGTAGACCTTGAAGTTGGGCAGGTCGAACGGAGGCAGGCCGAGGAAGTCCAGGGTGCGCCGGTAGGTCGCCCGCGCGTCGGCGTACAGCTCCTCGCTGGGCAGGAAGAGGAGCTGGTCGCGGTCGAAGCGCTCCAGCCACGGTTGCAGGTGCTCCAGGTAGCGGCCCCGCGCCCGGTAGGTGTACCAGTCGTAGGGCTCGCTGAAGTGGTTCGGTTCGGCGATCAGCCGTTCCCGCTCCCCCGCCGTGCGCTCCTCCTCGGCGGCCAGCGCGGCGGCGAAGTCGAGCGGCTCCACCCCGTTGGTCCGCCGTTCCTTCCAGTGCGAGTAGGCCCGTTCCACCGGGTCGCGCAGCAGCACGATCAGCCGCACCGAGGGCATCAGCGCACTGACCCGCTCGGCGGCCAGCGGATGGAACATGTACAGCGGGGCGGCCTCACCGACCCGGACCGGACCGCCGTGACGGTTCTCCAGTGCCTCCCGCTGCCGCACCGTCGGAAAGTGCGAGCGGTACCAGGCCTCGCCGCGACTCCAGTGCTCCTCGAAGTAGTGCGAGGACTTCGTGTTCCAGGCGGGAAAGAGCCGGGGTACCAGCGGATGCTGGATCAGGTAGTTCCACAGCGAGGTGGTGCCGCCGCGTTTGGTGCCGATGATGAGGAAGTCCGGCAACGGCCGCCGGTCGCTGGTGCGTACCCCGTAGTCGACGAGGCTTTCCCTTACCCGGTTCGTCACCTGGGTCGGCACCAACTGCTTCACCCGGTCCCGAATGGACGACACGACGAATTCACCTGCCCTTCGATGTCCGTGGCGGGTCGCCGGCCCGCCGGCCCCCCCGGCTCAGACACCAAATCAACCCCCTTACGCCCCCCCCCCCCGGGCACG
>NZ_JBAGKI010000032.1:0-56519 GCF_036689795.1 Micromonospora palythoicola
GGGGTGGCGGGGGGGGGGGGGTGGGGGGGGCCGGCGGGGGGGGGGCGGCGGGGGCGCCCCCCGGCGGCGGGGGCCCCCCCCCCCCCCCCCCCCCCCGGGGGGGGTACCGCCCACGGCGTGGTGACCGGGTGCGCCGGCCCTCACCGGACGCGGATGGTCAGGCCCGCATCGCGTCCAGCGACTTCTTCAGCGCCTTGGGCGCCGTCGGGCTCCGGGGCGCCTCCGGACGGCGGTCGATCATCCGCTGCCCCATCTCCTGCAACTCCTTGCGCCCCATCGACTCGCGCACCTTCGGGAACCACTCCTGCTCCTCCTCCTCGACGTGGTGCAGGACGTTCTCGATGAGGACCGTCGTCTTGGCGTTGAAGTGTTCGTCGTCGGGCTGCATCGAGGACAGCTCGAAGCAGAGCACGTCGGCGACGTGGTGCTCCTCGTACGACTCCAGGATGTGGTCCTCCAGCTCCGGCAGCCGCTCGCGGACCTCCGGGTACATGATCTCGTTCTCCAGCCAGGTGTGCACGGTGAGCGCCTCGAGGATCTGCTTCACCAGCTTCCCGCGCTTGCTGGCCGGTGCGTCCTCGCTGGCCTGGAACTCCTTGAACAGCCGGCGCATCTCCTGGTGGTCCTCTTTGAGCAGCACGATGGCATCGGTGGACATGTGGCAGACCTCCTCGGATCACTTCGAGGTCTGCCCTCCTACCCGGCCGGAACCGGCGGAAACTGCGGGTCAGGCTGATGTCTGCCGCTGCCGCCGACCACGGGTGGGGGAGTCGCCGCGGCCCGGCGTGCGGCGGTGGCCCGCCGGGCCGGGTGTCGCGTCGTACCCTCTCAGGTGTGGCCACGGCGGCGGAGGCGATCCAGGTGGGGCGGCGGACGGTCCGCGTCAGCAGCCCGGACAAGCCGTACTTTCCCGAGCGGGGGCTGACCAAGCTCGACGTGGTGCGCTACTTCCTCGCGGTCGGCGACGGCATCCTGCGTGCGCTGCGGGACCGGCCGACCATGCTCGAGCGGTGGCCGCGCGGCGTGTTCGAGGGCGCGACCATCGCCACCCGGCAGGACAACCGGGGTGACGCGTTCTACCAGAAGCGGGTGCCGGCCGGCGCGCCCGACTGGGTGGGCACCGCGCACATCACCTTCCCCAGCGGACGCACCGCCGACGAGGTCGCTCCGGGGGAGCTGGCCGTGGTGATCTGGGCGGTCAACCTGGGTACGCTGCGCTTCCATCCGTGGCCGGTGACCAGGGCGGACGTGGAGCGGCCGGATCAGCTGCGGATCGACCTCGACCCGCTGCCCGGTGTCGGGTTCGACCAGGTGGTGCCGGTGGCCCACGAGGTGCGCGCCTTCCTCGACGAACTGGGGCTGACCGGCTATCCGAAGACCACCGGCGGGCGGGGGCTGCACGTCTACGTCCCGATCGAGCCGAGGTGGAGCTTCGGCGACTGCCGCCGGGCGGTGCTGGCCCTCGGTCGGGAGATGCAGCGGCGCCGGCCGGACCTGGTCACCACCACCTGGTGGCGTGAGCAGCGGGACCGGCCGGTCTTCGTCGACTACAACCAGATGGCCCGCGACCACACCATGACCTCGGCGTACTCGATCCGGCCGACCCCGGCCGCGCTGGTCTCCGCACCACTGGACTGGACGGAGCTGGACGACGTCCGACCGGAGGACTTCGACGTGACCACCATGCCGGGTCGGTTCGCCGACCGCGGCGACCCGCACGCGGGCCTGGACGAGCGGCGCTTCTCGCTGGAACCTCTGCTGGAGTTGGCCGACCGGGAGGGCCTGGAGTCCCCGCCCGAACGCTGAGCGGGTCATTCCCAGGGGCTGCGCGTCCCGTCGTACTCCTCGAAGACCAGCCAGCTGCGGGTGGCGAGCACTCCGGAGATGCGCTGCACCCGGTCCAGCACCACGTCGCGCAGCGTGGCGTTGTCCGGCGCCCGGACCAGGGCGAGCACGTCGTGCTCGCCGCTGAGCAGCGCCACGTGTTCGACGTAGCGCACCCGGGCCAGCTCCGCCGACACCTCCCGCCAGGTGTTCTGCCTGATCGTCAACGCGATGTACGCCGAGGTGCCCAGGCCGGCCGGTTCCGGGGCGACCCGGGCGGCGAACCCGGTGATCACGCCGTCGCGCAGCAGCCGCTCCACCCGCGCGTACGCGTTGGTGCGCGAGACGTGCACCCGTTCGGCGAGCGTCCGGATGGAGAGCCGACCGTCCCGGGTCAGCTCGTCGAGGATGCGCCGGTCGACCTCGTCGAGGGCGACGGCCGAACGTCCCGTTCCGACCCGTCGGTCCGCCTCGTCGGCGGTCTCCTGGCTCATCGAACCCTCCTCTGGGTGCCATCCATCCCGCGTTCACTGGCCATCTTGAGTCAATCATCCGACAGCAGGAGCATAGGGCCACCACTCGTCCAGGAGGTTCCGCCGTGACCACCACCCCCCAGGCGGCCCGCAGGGCATCTCCGCGCAAGCGGCGGCCGGCGACCCCGACCGCGCCCGACCCCGCCGCCGGCCTGCTGCCCGAGACCGAACCGGTCCGGCTGCTCGACCCGGACGGCACCCTGCTGCCGGCCCGCGCGGACTATCCCGAACCACCCGTCGAGGCGCTGCGCGAGATGTACCGGCGGATGGTCGTCGGCCGGCGCTTCGACGCCCAGGCCACCGCGCTGACCAAGCAGGGTCGGCTGGCCGTCTACCCGTCCTCCCGGGGCCAGGAGGCCTGCCAGGTCGGCGGCGTCCTGGCGCTGCGCGACGACGACTGGGTCTTCCCCACCTACCGGGAGTCGATGGCGCTGACCGCCCGCGGCATCGACCCGGTCGAGGTGTTGACGCTGCTGCGCGGCGACTGGCACTGCGGGTACGACCCCGCGCTGCGGCGCACCGCACCCCAGTGCACGCCGCTGGCCACCCAGTGCGTGCACGCCGCCGGTCTGGCCTACGGGGAGTCGTACCAGGGGCGTGACACGGTGGCCCTGGTCTACATCGGTGACGGCGCCACCAGCGAGGGCGACTTCCACGAGGGGGTCAACTTCGCCGCCGTGTTCAAGGCGCCCGTCGTGTACTTCGTGCAGAACAACAGGTACGCCATCAGCGTCCCGCTGTCCCGGCAGACCGCCGCCCCGTCGCTGGCCTACAAGGGGGTCGGCTACGGCGTACCCAGCGAGCAGGTCGACGGCAACGACCCGGTGGCCGTGCTCGCCGTGCTCACCCGGGCGGTCGCGCACGCGCGCGCCGGCAAGGGACCGTTCCTGGTCGAGGCGCACACCTACCGGATGGAGCCGCACACCAACGCCGACGACGCCTCGCGCTACCGCGACACCGACGAGGTGGAGGCGTGGCGCGACCGCGATCCGCTGGCCCGGTTGGAGGCCTACCTGCGCGGCCGGGACGTGCTCGACGACGCGGCGGTCGCCGAGATCGCCGAGCAGGCCGAGACGTACGCGGCCGACCTGCGGGAGCGGATGAACGCCCAACCCCCGGTCGACCCGCTCAGCCTCTTCGACCACGTCTACGCCGAACCCACCCCACAGCTCGTGGAACAGCGGGAGCAGGTGCGCGCCGAGCTGGCCGCGGCGACGGAGGAGGACGCCTGATGGCCACCATGACCATGGCGAAGGCGCTCAACGCCGCGCTCGCCGACGCGATGCTCGACGACGAGCGGGTGCTGGTCTTCGGCGAGGACGTCGGGCAGCTCGGCGGGGTCTTCCGGATCACCGACGGACTGCAGGCCCGCTTCGGCGACAAACGCTGCTTCGACACCCCACTGGCCGAGGCCGGCATCGTCGGGTTCGCCGTCGGGCTGGCCATGTCGGGGCTGCGGCCGGTGGTCGAGATGCAGTTCGACGCGTTCGCGTACCCGGCGTTCGAGCAGATCGCCTCGCACGTGGCGAAGCTGCGCAACCGCACCCGCGGCGCGTTGAGCGTGCCGATGGTGATCCGGGTGCCCTACGCCGGTGGGATCGGCGGCGTGGAACACCACTGCGACTCCTCGGAGGCGTACTACGCGCACACCCCCGGCCTGAAGGTGGTCACCCCGGCCACCGTCGACGACGCGTACTCGCTGCTGCGGGAGGCGATCGACGACCCCGACCCGGTGGTGTTCATGGAGCCGAAAAAGCTCTACTTCGCCGGCGCCGAGACCGCGCTGCCGACCCGGACCGAGCCGTTCGGCCGGGCGGTCGTGCGGCGGGCCGGACACGACGCCACGCTTGTCGCGTACGGCCCGGCGGTGCCGGTCGCGCTGGAGGCCGCCGAGGCCGCCCGGGACGAGGGATGGGACCTGGAGGTGGTCGACGTGCGCACCATCGTGCCGTTCGACGACGCCACCGTCGCCGCCTCGGTACGCCGCACCGGGCGGTGCGTGGTGGTGCAGGAGGCGCAGGGCTTCGCCGGAGTCGGCGCGGAGATCGCCGCCCGGGTGCAGGAGCGCTGCTTCCACGCGCTGCACGCCCCGGTGCTGCGGGTCTCCGGGCTGGACATCCCGTATCCGGCGCCGATGCTGGAGCACACCCACCTCCCGTCGGTCGACCGGGTGCTGGACGCGGTGGCCCGGTTGCAGTGGGACGACCAGCCCGACCGGCGCTGGCTGACCGAGGGCGGCGCGGCATGACCGAGAAGGTTTTCCTGCTGCCCGACCTCGGTGAGGGTCTCGCCGAGGCGGAGATCGTGCAGTGGCGGGTAGCGGTCGGTGACGTGGTCACCGTGGACCAGACCGTGGTCGAGGTGGAGACCGCCAAGGCCGTCGTCGACGTGCCCTGCCCGTACGCCGGTCGGGTCGTCGCCCTGCACGGCGCCGAGGGTGAGGTACGCCCGGTGGGTCAACCCCTGATCACCGTCGCCGCGCCGGTGAGCGGTCGCGCCGACGGTGGCGAGCCGTCCGGGCACGCGGTCTACCGCGAGGAGGAGCGGGCCGGCTCCGGCAACGTGCTGATCGGGTACGGCACCGGGCACGGCGGTTCCCGCCGGCGTAGGCGACCACGGCTCGCGGCCGGCGTACCTGACGCTTCGGCGGCCCCGCCCGCGCCGGCGGCACGGCAGTCCGGTCCCGGCCTGCCACCGGCGGCGGCCGGTCCGCAGCCGGACCCGTCCGGAGCGGCCCCGCCCCTGGTCATCTCGCCGATCGTGCGGCGGTTGGCCCGGGAGCATGGGGTGGACCTGGCGTCGGTGCGCGGCAGCGGCCCCGGCGGCGTCATCCGGCGGGCCGACGTGGCGGCGGCGGCCGGTGCGGTCACCGCGCCAGCCGTTGTGGGTGCACCGCTGACCGCGGCGTCGGAGCTGCCGGCGACGTCGGCGGAACACCACCCGGCGCCGGCCGGCGCGGCCCGGCCCGGTGCCGA
Organism: Micromonospora palythoicola; assembly: GCF_036689795.1. Taxonomy (NCBI): domain Bacteria; kingdom Bacillati; phylum Actinomycetota; class Actinomycetes; order Micromonosporales; family Micromonosporaceae; genus Micromonospora; species Micromonospora palythoicola. The sequence goes on from NZ_JBAGKI010000032.1 coordinate 5,333, forward strand.
GGACCTGGTCGTCCCGTTGACCGGAATCCGGCGCACCATCGCGGACAAGCTGTCGCGCAGCCGGCGGGAGATCCCCGAGGTGACCATCTGGGTCGACGCCGACGCGACCGCCCTGCTCCAGACCCGGGCCGCGATCAACGCCGCCCGCCCGGACCGACCGGTGAGCATCCTGGCCCTGCTCGCCCGGATCTGTCTGTCCGGGCTGCGTCGCTACCCCCAGCTCAACGCACGGGTGGACACCGAGGGGCAGCGCATCGTCCAGTCCGCCGGGGTGCACCTGGGCATCGCCGCCCAGACCGACCGGGGCCTGGTGGTGCCGGTGCTGCGGGACGCCGAACGGCTCACCACCACCGAACTGGCCGCCGAACTCGCCGCCACCACCGCGGCGGCTCGGGCGGGCGACCTGCCGCCGGCCCGGCTCACCGGAGGAACCTTCACGCTCAACAACTACGGGGTGTTCGGCGTCGACGGCTCGACCCCGATCATCAACCACCCGGAGGCGGCGTTGCTCGGCATCGGCCGCATCGTGGACAAGCCGTGGGTGGTCGACGGGCAGCTCGCGGTCCGCAAGGTGACGCAGCTGAGTCTCACCTTCGACCACCGGGTCTGCGACGGCGGCGTGGCCGGCGGATTCCTGCGGCACGTGGCGGACTGCGTCGAGCAACCCGGGTTGCTGATCGCGGCGGTCTGACGGCTCAGGTCGATCGAGGGCCCGTCCCACCCGGGACGGCGCGCCCTCGATCGACCGCCGTCCGGGTGCGGACGCGTCCGGCCGGATCAGTGGTACGGCGGCGGACATCGCGCCACAGTCGGCCGAGTTTCGCCCGAAACGTCGTCGTTGGCATTTTCCGTTCCCCCCGGTGCGATTACGGAAAAGCCTCTCCAGGCAATGTTTCCCGCTCTTGGTCGAAACCACGGAAACGTCGGTGCCGAGCTGGCGAGAATGTGCGGAGGAAGCGGCGACAACGGGGGGACGCATCATGATGTTTAGGCGGCGACTGACGCTGTTGGCGGTGAGTGTCGCGGCGGCACCGCTGGCGCTTGGCGCGTGCACCGGCGACCGCAGGACCGGGCAGCCAGCCGAGGCGCGAGCAAACCCGGAGCTGTCCGTGACGCCGGCCGAGGGCACCCGCGACGTGCCGGTCACCGGGGAGATCGGCACCGTGGTCAAGCACGGGCGGGTCACCGCCGTGCGGATCACCGACGACAAGGGCACGGCGGTCGCGGCGGAGCCCCGGGAGGACGGTAGCGGCTGGGTGCCGAGCCGGACACTGGAGCCGAAGCGGACGTACACCGCGGAGGTCACCGCGACCGGCGACTCCGGAAAGTCCGTCACCCGCCGGACGACGTTCACGACCCAGCCCAAATCATCCAAACCAGCCATCGTCAGCACTTTGTATTTCGCCGGTGACCGGACGTACGGAACGGCTATGCCGGTTACCGTCGCCTTCGACCCGCCAATTCCCGAAGAGGCGCGGGCGGATGTGCAGCGCCGTTTGTTCGTGAAAACCGATCCGCCGCAGCCGGGCACCTGGTCCTGGGTGTCCGACGGCAGCCAGGTCTACTACCGGGCGCCCGATTTCTGGCGGCCGGGTACGACGATCAAGGTTCGCTCGGCGCTGGAGGGCCTGCCGATCGGCAAGGACAGCGTCGGTGACGCCGACCGGCGGGCCACCTCGAAGATCGGTCGGCAGGTCGAGTTGGAGATCGACAACGCGACCAAGCAGATGTCGGTGATCCGCGACGGCAAGTTGCTGCGCCGGCTGCCGGTCAGTCTCGGCAAGCCGAGCACACCGACCTCCAGCGGCAAGATGGTGATCATGGAGAAGCACGACTTCACCACGTTCGACACCCGGGGCTCGGCCGACCCGTACGTGGTCGACGTCGAGGACGCGCAGCGGCTCACCTGGGGCGGCGAGTTCATCCACGGCGCACCCTGGTCGGAGGGGGATCAGGGCTACACGAACGTGTCGCACGGCTGCACCAACCTGTCGGCCGCGAACGCGGACTGGCTGATGGGTGTCACCCAGGTCGGTGACCTGGTCACCGTCAAGGGCACCGAGGTCTCACTCAACGAGGGCAACGGCTGGACGGCATGGAACGTCAGCTGGGAGCAGTTCGCCAGGGGCAGCGCGCTGCCGGTGCCCGCCGGCCTGCGGCCCACGCCCACCCAGGCGCCGGACCCGGGGGCGGTCGCCGGAGGCTCGCCCGAGCCGCAACCGTCGGCGAGCGGCGGCTGACCGAGGCGTACGCCGGGCCGCCCGCCGTGGGTCGGCCCGGCGTCTGCTCGCGGCTGGTCACCCGGGCCGGGGTTCGTCCCTAGGGTGGAGCCGGTCGGCCTGCGGGTCATGCCCTGGGCTTACCCGGAACCGCCGCTCAGCAGGGTGGAAGTGTCGGTGGTGGGGGATAGGTTCGTCGTATGCGAGAGCGCGAGGAGCGGTTCCACGTCGAGACGACCGTGTCCGACGACGCGGTGTGCGTTCGCGTGGTCGGTGTGATCGACATCGCCACGGTCGCGGCGTTCCGCGCCGCGCTCTGGGCGGCCCCCGCCCGCACCGAGCTGCGGGTGGATCTCTCCGAGGTCCGGCTGCTCTCCGCGGCCGGGGTCCGCACCCTTGTCGCGGCCCGGCTCTGGGTGCGGTCGCAGGGCGGCAACCTGGTGCTGGTCGACCCGCCACCGATGGTGGAGCGGGTGCTGCGGGCCACCGGCCTGGGGCGGGTCATCCCGGTCGTCGAGGGCACGCCGGAGCGGGTGCTCGCCGCGGCGTGAGGCTCGACGCCGCCCAGCCGCCGGTGCCGGCATGCCGGTAGCTGGGTAGCGGGCGTCCGGCGCCGGGCACGGGGCCGGCGCCGGACGCGTGCTGTCAGCGGACGCCGAGCAGGTCGACCACGAAGACCAGCGTCTCGTTCGGCTTGATGACGCCGCCGGCGCCCCGGCTGCCGTACCCGAGGTGCGGCGGGATGGTCAACCGGCGACGACCGCCGACGCGCATCCCCACCACGCCCTGGTCCCAGCCGGCGATGACCCGTCCACCACCGAGCGGGAAGTCGAACGGCTCGCCCCGGTTCCAGGAGGCGTCGAACTCCGCGCCGGTGGAGTGGGACACCCCGACGTAGTGCACCCGGGCCACCTGCCCGGGCTGGGCCTCCGGGCCCTCGCCCACGGTGATGTCCTCGATCACGAGGTCGGCCGGCGGGGCGCCCTCGATCGGGCCGATCTCGGGCTTGCTCGCTGCCTGGTTCATGCGGATTCTCCTGGTGCGTCGGTTCCGGTCAGCACCATCCTGCCGGATGCTCCGGCCCGGTGCGCGACGTGCACCGACGCGGACCGCCGGCGGCCGGACCGGACGGACACGGTGTCGGCGGGCGCCACCGGTGGGTGACGCCCGCCTCGGGGAGGTGATCAGGGTCAGCGGAGCCAGCCGAACCGCTTGACGATCGGCAACCGCGCCCAGGTGCGACCCAGCCCCCAGGTGTCACCGGCGTTGGTCACCGCGATCAGGGCCAGCACGCCGGCGTAGACGAGGTGGTCGTCCATGAAGGGGTTGTTCTCCGGCGGCAGGACGGCCGTCCACATCAGCACCAGCAACAGGCCACCGGTCGCCGCGGCGACGCGCACCCCGATGCCGAGCAGCAGTGCCGTGCCGATGGCGGCCAAGCCGATCATGAAGAGCCAGTCGGCCCAGGCGGCTCCGGCGATGCTGTTGTAGAAGCCCTGGAACGGGCCGGCGGCACCGAAGCTGAGGAAGCCCTTGGTCGGGCTGCCCCCGTTGATCCAGGCGTTCTTCGTCTCGGTGGCGAAGCCCAGGCCGAACACCTTGTCCAGGAAGGCCCAGAGGAAGACCCAGCCGAGCGCCAGGCGGAGCCCGGCGAGCAGCCAGCGGGCGGCCCGGGTACGGAGGTTCTGGTCCTGGCTGGTCTCGGCCACCGGGGTCTCGGCGGCGGTGTTCCGCTCGATCATCGCGGTCATCATGTCCACGTCCCTTCTCTGCTTCGCACCGCGTGTCCCGGTGGCACTTCCATTGGACGTGGGAAGGGCAGGTGGCGATCAGGGCCGGCGGGCCGTTACCGGCCGGGACCTTCGACCCCTGTTCGTCGGGACCGGTGACCGGGACCGGCCGCCACCGGGACGCCCGCCCGGTCAGTGGGCGACGTGCAGGTCGGCCAGTTGCGCGGCCAACCGGGCGGGAGCTTCGGCCAACGAGGGTCCGTACCAGGTCAGGTGCCGGCCGGACACCAGGGCGCAGGGAATCCCGGAGAACGCCTCGGGCCCGTCGTCGCGGGTGAAGCGGTACGGCTCGTCCGGCAACACGACGAGCTCGGGTGCCTGGTCCCGCAGCTGCGGCAGGCTCGGCCGCGGATACCGCTGCGGCTGGTCGGCGTACGCGTTGGCGATGCCGAGCCGCCGCAGCACATCCCCGGCGAACGTGTCGGCGCCGAGCACCACCCAGGGACGCCGCCAGACCGGGACCACCGCGCGTCGGAGCACCGGGGTCGCCGGGAGCGCGGCCCACTCGGCACGAGCCCGGGTCAGCCACCGCGGTTGCCCTACGCAGCCCAGAGCGCGCAGCAGTTCGGCCAGCTCGGCCAGCGCACCGTCCACGGTGCGCGGATAGGTCACCCGGACCGGTACGCCCGCCGCGGCCAGGGCGTCGGCGTCCGCGCGCCGGTTCTCCTCGACGTTGAGCAGGACCAGGTCGGGGCGCAGCGAACGGACCCGATCCAGGTCCGGGTACTTGGTGCCGCCGACCCGTGGTACGTCCAGGTCCGTCGGATGGGTGCACCAGTCGGTGGCGCCGACCAGCAGCCCGGGCAGGGTCGTCGCCACCGCCTCGGTCAGCGACGGCACCAGGGACACCACCCGCACCGTCCACCTCCTCGGCCCGGCCGCCGGGTGGCCGCCGTCGACCATCGTCCGGTCACCGGCGGCCCGCCGGGGGAGCCGCCGGCATGATCGTCATCCTAGACTCGGTCGGCCGGCGGGAGGAGACCCTTGTCGAGCCGGTCGCGCGCCGCGGTTCCGCGGCCGCCGCCGGCCCGCCAGGAGAGGTTGGGAAGGACTCATGGGTACCACGATGGACGGTGACCACGAGCTGGCCCCGGTGCCGGAGAACGCGGGCCGCGGCCCCGTGCTGGTCCGGGGGGAGCAGCGGGTGCACGCCGGCCTGCGCCTGGGTGAGATCGTCCGGCGGCGCCCACCGGGTCTCACGGCCAGCCAGTGGAACACCGCCAGCCGGACGCTGTTCGACCACGTGGTCTGCACGGCGGCGACCGGACGGCCCGAGTTCGCCGTCGAGTTCCACGCTCCGTCGACCGACGCCACCGCCAGGCGGGCCGCGCGGACCACGGAAGCCGTCGCCGCCGCTACCGGGCTGCCGCTGCTGCGGATCGTCTCCACCACCCTGCGTACCGCCGGACACGGGCCACGGATCGTCGCGTACCTCGTCGACGCCCGCCGGTACGCCGCCGGTGCCGCCGGCTCGGACGTGGTGGCCGTCGGATTCCGGGACATCGTGGGCCGACTACCCGACGGGCGCGAAGGCGCGGTCAACGACCTCGGCGCGCTCGCCCGCGTGGAGGCGGTGCAGGCGTACGTGGCGCGCCGACTGGCCGACCCCATCCTGCGCGGGCTGCACGTGCACTGGACGCGAGGTCCGGCCGAGGGTTGGAGCTGGGCCGAGGTGCGTCCGGGCCAACTGCTTGTGGAACGGGTGACTGTGCAGGCGTACGGGCTCTCCTGCGGCGTCGAGCCGTCCCGGTTCGCCGAGGACCTGGCCGTCCTCGCGGTCGGGGAGCGGTTGCGGACGGTCGAGGCGGACGAGCCGCCGTTGCTGCCCCGCGAGGATCTGCTCGCCGACATCCGGCGGCTACGGGACCGCCGTGACGAACTCGTGGGTGACTTCGCCTACGACCATCTGCTGCCCGCGGTGACCGCATCCTGAACGGTGCCGGGCTGGGCGGACGGTGACCAGCCGGGCGCGGAAAGAAACATCGAAAAAAATTCCGCGGCCTTTGAACCGCCGTCGGAGCGGGCCCGTACCTCACCGCGAATGGACAGGAACTCCCCAACCCGCACCGGCAGGCGCGGGAGACGGTGCGGAAAGGGCATCGTCGTTCGTCGACGTGCCACCGGCACGTTCAGGCGGTCACCGTCGAGCGTGCCACCAAGATTCCGTTCGGTCCGTCGAGTCACGAATCAGGAACCGGATCGAGAAGGAGAGCAATTCGATGCGCAGGTCAACCCGGTCGCGCCGACCAACCGGTAACGCGCGGACCAAGCGACTTCTGGCCGTTGGCGCCACGCTCGCTGTCTTCGGCGGCGTCGTCGCCGTGACCCAGATCTCGTCGGCCGGTGACCGACGGTCAAACCAGCAGCAGCGACCGGTGGCGGCCGAATGCGTCGCGCCCAGCCCCGGCGCCACCGCGCCGCCGGCTCGCGGTGCCACCACGACCCGCACCTGGCAGAACGGCCGCTGGGTGGTCAACCACTGGGGCGACGGGCAGCAGACCGTCGAGGAGTGCCAGGAGACCCGCGACGGCACCGATGACGCGACCACCGGCGCCCTCGCGGTGGCCTGCCCGGACGTGGTCAGCCGACTGCCGCAGGTGCCCGACCGGGCCCGCGCCGAGGTCGACCGCAACCTGAACGCGTTGCAGACCCAGATCACCGAGGCCGACGAGCGGCTCGCCAGGGAGGGCGACAGGGGCGAGGGGTTCATCCGTAACGCCATCCTCAACCCGCTGGCCAGCAAGCGTCGGGCGACCCTCGGCCGGATCACGATCGCCATCGACCGCTTCGGCCCCCGGCCGCGCGGCCTCGGCAACCTCGCCACCTGCCAGGTGCAGCCGGTCGACAACAACAACGGCGGCAACAACGGTGGCAACAACGGCGGTGGCAACAACGGCGGCGACAACGGCGGTGGCAACAACAACGGCCTGGATGTGCTGGCGAACAACTGTGACAACAGCCAGCTTCAGGCGCACGACGGTTTCCAGAACGGCAACCGCTGCATCAGCACCGCCTTCGGCGAGGTCGGTGCCGCGGCCAACAACCCGTCGCTGCTGATCACCGACTTCCCGCAGGAGATCAACCGCAACGAGGGCTTCTCGATCCAGGTCAGCACCCGCAACCTCGTTCGGGACCGGTTCCTGCCGGCCGGGCAGGGCGGCTACTACCTGGAGAGCTCGCTGCTCAACGGGCAGGGCCTGACCCGTGGCCACTTCCACACCGCCTGCCGGATGCTGAACAACACCGACGAGGCGCCCGCGCCGGAGCCGGTGCCGGCCTTCTTCGTCGCCACCGAGGACGGTGGCGGCGGGGCCGAGCCGGACCAGGTGACCATCCAGATCCCGGGCCTGCCGGACTCCGGTATCGCACAGTGCGCGGTCTGGGCCGGTGACGGTTCGCACCGCATCCCGATGTCGGAGCGGGCCAACCAGACGCCCGCCTTCGACGCGGTGCGTATCCAGGTCAACTGACAGCGAACACGCGGCGGGGCCGCCCGGAATTCCGGGCGGCCCCGTCACATGCCGGAAAGCCGAGCAAACCTGTGGTAACCCGGCCCCGGGCCGCGACATACCCGACCCAAACCGTTCCGAGCGGTATTCTCGCTGCTCAGCGGTTCTTGTACGCCTCGGTCACCTCGACCGGGATGCGACCCCGCTCGGAAATCTTGTAGCCGTTCTGGATCGCCCATTCGCGGACGGCGCGGTTCTGCTCGCGGTTCATTCCGGGGGTGCCTGAACCGATGGTACGACGTGGGTTACGGCCCGTGTCGGCGGCGCCACGGCCGAGCCGCCGGCCGGCATTGATAAACGGATCCAGCGCCTTGCGCAGGACGCCCGCGTTCTCGTCGGAAACGTCGATGGTGTATGCCACGCCATCCAGGCTGAACTCGACCGTGCGGTCGGCCTTTCCGCCGTCGAGGTCGTCGGTCAGCACCGTGATTACTTGTTTGGCCATCGTGGATTACTCCCTGTGTCTGGCGGGGTGTGCTCAAAGTTTGACTGATCGTCCGCCAATTGCGCAACAAAAGCGCTTCCGGCGGCGGTTCGCGTTTTGCGCGGCATCGGAATCCCCGATTTCGGATCTGCTCCGCGTGGGCACGGCCCGTCGCGGCGGCCGGTCGACGCCGCCGCGGCGGCCGGCGGGCCGTGTGCCGGGTCACACCGAGGAACAACCTGGGCCCGCCGTGACTTGAGCCAGACACGCTCAACCCAACGCGATAGCAGGTGTTCGATGGCAACTCTTCCGGTACTTCCACTGACCGACGCCGTGCTGCTGCCCGGCATGGTCATCCCGGTGACCCTCGACCCGACCACCCAGGCCGCGGTCGACGCGGCCCGGGCCACCGGCGACCGCCGGCTGCTCGCCGTGCCCCGCCTGGACGGCGAGTACGGCTCCGTCGGCGCGATCGCCACGATCGAGAAGGTGGGGCGGCTGCCCAGCGGCGAACCCGCCGCGGTCATCCGTGGTCTGTCCCGTGCCCGCATCGGCTCGGGTGTGCCCGGCCCCGGCGCCGCGCTGTGGGTCGAGGCGACCGAGATCGACGAACCCGCCCCCGCTGGTCGGGCCCGCGAGCTGGCCCGCGAGTACCGCGCGTTGATGACCTCCGTGCTCCAGCAGCGGGGCGCGTGGCAGGTCATCGACGCGATGGAACGGATGACCGACCTCTCCGAACTGGCCGACTCGGCCGGTTACGCCCCCTGGCTCAGCCCGGGGCAGAAGACCGAACTGCTGGCCGCGCCGGACGTGACGGCCCGGCTGGAACTGCTCGTCGGCTGGGTCAAGGACCACCTGGCCGAACAGGAGGTCACCGAGCAGATCAACTCCGACGTCCGCGAGGGGCTGGAGAAGTCGCAGCGGGAGTTCCTGCTGCGGCAGCAGCTCGCCGCGATCCGCAAGGAACTCGGCGAGGACGCCCCGGACGGTTCCGCCGACTACCGGACCCGCGTCGAGGCCGCCGACCTGCCCGAGAAGGTACGCGAGGCGGCGCTGCGCGAGGTCGGCAAGCTGGAACGGGCCAGCGACGCCTCCCCGGAGGCGGGTTGGATCCGTACCTGGCTGGACACGGTGCTGGAGATGCCGTGGAGCACGCGTACCGAGGACAACACGGACCTGGCCGCGGCGCGGGCCGTGCTCGACGCCGACCACGCCGGCCTGGCCGACGTCAAGGACCGCATCCTGGAGTACCTGGCGGTGCGCAACCGGCGGGCCGAGCGCGACCTCGGGGTGGTCGGCGGTCGTGGCTCCGGTGCCGTGCTGGCCCTCGCCGGCCCGCCCGGCGTCGGCAAGACCAGCCTCGGCGAGTCGGTCGCCCGGGCACTCGGCCGGACGTTCGTCCGGGTCTCCCTCGGCGGGACCCGGGACGAGGCGGAGATCCGGGGACACCGCCGCACCTACGTGGGCGCGCTGCCCGGCCGGATCGTGCGGGCGCTGCGTGAGGCGGGCTCGATGAACCCGGTGGTGCTGCTCGACGAGGTGGACAAGGTCTCCGTGGGGTACGCCGGCGACCCGGCGGCGGCCCTGCTGGAGGTGCTCGACCCGGCGCAGAACCACACCTTCCGGGACCACTACCTGGAGGTCGACCTCGACCTGTCCGATGTGCTGTTCCTGGCCACCGCCAACGTGGTGGAGGCCATCCCCGGCCCGCTGCTGGACCGGATGGAACTGGTCACCCTGGACGGGTACACCGAGGACGAGAAGGTGGCCATCGCCCGCGACCACCTGCTGCCGCGCCAGCGGGAGCGGGCCGGGCTGACCGCCGACGAGGTCGACGTGGACGCCGAGGCGTTGGCCCGCGTTGCCGGGGAGTACACCCGCGAGGCCGGCGTACGGCAGCTGGAGCGGGCCCTGGCGAAGATCATGCGGAAAGTGGCCGTGGCCCTGGCCGACGACCCGACGCCGGTCCGCGTCGCCGCCGACGACCTGGTCCGCTACCTGGGCCGGCCGAAGCACACGCCGGAGTCGGCGGAACGCACCGCGACACCGGGCGTGGCCACCGGACTGGCGGTCACCGGCGCCGGGGGAGATGTGTTGTTCATCGAGGCGACGAGCATGGAGGGTGAGCCGGGGCTGACCCTCACCGGTCAGCTCGGCGACGTGATGAAGGAGTCGGCGCACATCGCCCTGTCCTACCTGCGCGCCAACGGCCGCCGCCTCGGCCTGGACCCGAACGCCCTCGCCGGACGGCGGATCCACCTGCACGTCCCGGCGGGCGCGGTGCCCAAGGACGGCCCCAGCGCCGGCATCACCATGGTGACCGCGCTAGCGTCGCTGGCCAGCGGCCGGCCGGTACGCCCCGAGTTCGGAATGACGGGCGAGGTGACCCTCTCCGGCCGGGTGCTGCCCATCGGCGGCGTGAAGCAGAAGCTGCTCGCCGCCCACCGGGCCGGGCTGACCGAGGTGATCATCCCGGCCCGCAACGAGCCGGACCTGGACGACCTGCCCACCGAGGTGCGCGAGGCGCTGACCGTGCACACCCTGGCCGACGTCGCCGACGTCCTCGCCCTGGCGCTGCGCCCGGCCGAGATCGACCCGGCGTCGCTGGGCGGGCAGCGCGTGACGGCCGCCTGACCGTGCTCGCGCCCCCGGTCACCCGACCGGGGGCGCGTCACGGCGAAGCGGCGACGGAGTCTCCGGGTGCGGAGGGGACCGGACTCAGCGGCGGTCGCGGCGGTCGCCGCCGTCGAAGCGGCCCTCGGGACGTCCCTCGCGGTCCCGGCGGACGGTGGCCTTACGGCCCTTGATGGTGCTGCCACGCAGCCCGGCGATGACCTCGTCGGCCACCGCCACGGGCACCTCCACCAGGGAGAACCGATCAGCGATCTCGATCGAGCCGATGTCCCTGCCCCGGACCCCGGTCTCGCCGGTGATCGCACCCACCAGATCCTGCGGGCGTACCCCGGCCCGTCGGCCCACCCCGATGAAGACCTGGGTGGTGCCGGCGGTGCGGGGACGCGCCGGCCGGCGCTCACCCCGGCCCTCGTACCCGGCCGCCCGGCCCTCCCGGGGCGGGCGGACCGCGACCTGCGGGATCTCCTCCTCGGCCTCGTCGGAACCGGGCAGCGTCGCCTCGTGGGCCAGCTTCACCGCGGCGAGCGCCACCTCCATCAGGTCGAACTCGTCGCTCAGCGTCTCGACGATCACCCGGAACGGATCCAGGTCGTCCTCCAGCAGGCTCTCCCGCAGCGCGGCCTGGGTCAGCTCCAGGCGGCGGGTCCGTAGGTCGGCGACCGTGGGAATCTTGTCTATGGTGATCCGCTGGCCGGTGACCCGTTCGATGGTCTTGAGCATCCGGTGCTCCCGGGGCTCGGCCAGGGTGATCGCGACCCCCTCCCGACCGGCCCGGCCCACCCGGCCGATGCGGTGCACGTACGACTCGGGCGCCGACGGCACGTCGAAGTTGACCACGTGGCTGAGCTGCTCGACGTCGAGCCCACGGGCCGCCACGTCGGTGGCGACCAGCAGGTCCGCGGTGCCGGCGCGCAGCCGCCCCATCACCCGGTCCCGCTGTTCCTGGCTCATGCCGCCGTGCAGTGCCTCGGCCCGGTAACCGCGACCGTTCATCGTCTCGGTGAGCCGGTCCACCTCCTCCCGGCTGCGGCAGAACACGATCGCCGCGGTGGGGGACTCGACGTCCAGCACCCGCCCCAGCGCCGCCGGCTTGTGCGCCCGTGCCACCAGGTACGCGCTCTGCCGTACCCGGGGGGCCTCGCCGGCCACCGGCTGCTCGCGGGCGATCAGGATGCGTACCGGGTCGGTCAGGTGCGCTCGGGCCATCCCGTCGATACGCGCCGGCATGGTGGCCGAGAAGAGCACCGTCTGCCGCTGCTCGGGGGCGTGTTCCAGGATCGCCTCGATGTCCTCGGCGAAACCCATGTCGAGCATCTCGTCCGCCTCGTCGAGCACCACCGTGGCGAGGTTGCCCAGCCGCAGCGTGCCCCGGGCGATGTGGTCCAGGGCGCGACCTGGCGTGGCCACCACGACGTCGACCCCGGCGTCCAGCGCCCGCAGTTGCCGACCGATCGGCTGCCCTCCGTAGATCGGCAGCACCCGGGCACCGAGGTCCTTGCCGTAGCGGTGGAACGCCTCGGAGACCTGCACCGCGAGTTCCCGGGTCGGCACCAGCACCAGCGCGACCGGGTCCTCGCCGGCCCGGTCGTCGGGCATCCGCTGCAGCAGCGGCAGGGCGAACGCCGCCGTCTTGCCGGTGCCCGTCGCCGCCTGCCCGAGCAGATCCCGGCCGGCCAGCAGCGGCGGGATCGCCTCCCGCTGGATCGGCGTCGGCTCCTCGTACCCGAGCGCGGCGAGCGCGGCGAGCAGCTCGGGCCGGAGGCCGAGGTCCGTGAAGGCGGGCGGCTCGGTGGACGGGTCGGGCAGTACGGACGTGGAACTCATGGGTCAAGCCTTTCATCACGCCCACCGGTCCGCTGCGGCGACCACCCGAAGATGTGCGCGGGGTCGCCCGAGGCGGCGCGACCACGGACGACGCGGGCTCATCGACAGCTGATCGGCAACCCGGGCGGGGACCTGCGGTGACCTAGCATCGGGTCGTGACAGTCACGGTGCCGGCCGGCGGCCCGCAGGAGGCTCTCCTGCGGCGGGTGATCGCGTACTTCGCGGCCAACGGCGTCGGCGACACGAGTCTGCGTACGCTCGCCGCGGAGATCGGCACCAGCCACCGGATGTTGATCTACCACTTCGGCTCCCGCGAGGGGGTGCTCACCGCGATGGTCGAGGCCGTCTGGCGGACCCAGCAGGAACTGCTCGAATCGCTGCTCCGCGAGGTGATGGACGACCCGTACGACGGCGCCTGGCGGTTCTGGGTCCGGCTCGCCGACGACCGGGCCTTCGCGCCGCTGTTCTTCGAGATGTCGGCGGCGGCGATGCAGGGGCACGGGTGGGCCGATGCGCTGCGCACCTGGATCACTGTCTGGACCGACCAGCTCGGTCGGTTCTTCGAGCAGGTGGGCCACCCGCCCGGGCGGGCACGGACACAGGCGCGGATGGCGATGGCGATGACCCGGGGCGTGCTGTTCGAGTTGGCGCTCACCGGTGACCGGGCAACGGCCGACGCCACCATGGCGGCCTTCCTGGATTCCACGCGTCCGACCAGCCGAGCCGGGTGACCTCTCGCCGCGGCCGGTGACCCGGTGACGCGTTCGGTCGTGGGCGGACTCAGTGACGTGGGCGGTTCACCTCGGTGCTGACGAACCGGGCGAGTTCCGCCGCGAGCCGGCGGGGCTGGTCCTCGGGTATCAGCGTGTAACTGTCGTCGATCTCGACCAGCCGGCCCCGCCGAAACAGCGCCGCCAGCCGGGGCCCGTGCGACCGGGGCATGAGCTTGTCCTCGCGGGCCCAGACCACGAGGACCGGCCGGTCGAACGACGCCACCCGGTCGGGCAGGGCCCGCAGTTCCGCCTTCGACGGGGTGGACAGCGCGAAGGTGCGCAGGTCCCGTCGGATCGCCCGGTCCTGCTGCGCGGGCCGGAACCAGGCATCCATCACCTCGTCGGGAATCGGGTACTTGCTCATCCATCCCCAGGCACCGGGGGCGCGGCGGAACCAGCCGAACCGCTGCAGGTGCATCGACAGCCGGAGCGCACCGGGCAGTCGCGCGCTCTTCGCCACCGCCCTGCCCGGTCTTCCCGGTGGGAAGTTGTCGAACGCCTCGCAGGCGACCAGCGCCAGAGCGGCGATCCGGTCGGTCGGTCCGTCGGCCACGAGGAACTGCACGCCACCCCAGTCGTTGGCGACCAGGGTCACCTCGCGCAGGTCCAGCGCGTCGAGCAGTTCTCCCACGAGCGCGGCGACGCCGCGGTGGGTGACCAGCTCCGGTCGGGCCATCGGTCGCCGGTGGCTGCCGAGCGGCAGTGTGGGGCAGACGCAGCGCACGGCCGGACCGAGTTCGGCGACCACCCGACGCCACAGTGTCGCGTCCATGTTCACCCCGTGCAGCAGCACCAGGACCGGTCCGTCACCGCCGGTGTCGGTGTAGTCGATCGTCCCGGCGGTCAGGGTGATGGTCGGCATCGACCGGGCCTCCTGTCGATCGGGCGTACCTCCGCGGCACGGTCATGTACCGAATGGTACATGACTCGGTCGGGTCCGTTCTGTCCGTCGCCGAGGCGGTGCCCGCCCGTCGGCGTGTTCTGCCACGCCTTAGGGGTATACGGGAGTATTGCTCAGACTCATCCGGATCGGTGACGTTACTTTCTGTTACGAGCGATCATCGCGGCCGCAGAGAGGACCGATCATGCGAGTGCCCAGCCGAAGCCCGGGACACCGATCCGGTCCTGCCGTCACACCAGCTCGCCGTCGCCCCCGTGGCGTCGTGCGACCGCTCGCCGCGGCCCCGCCCGACCTGGCGGCCTACCGCGACGCCGTGGCCGAGCTGTTGGTCGAGGTGAGCGCGCTGGCCGGAGAGGGCAGCGCGAAGGCCCGTCAGGTGCTGATCGACCAGCGACTGCGGGAGCCGGCCATCGTGCGGGTGCTCGACGCCACCTCCCAGGGCCTGATCGGAGCCCGCGAGACCCTGCTGCTGGAGATGGCCCGCTACCAGCCGAACGAGCGCAGCTCCGCCACCGACCTGGCCGCCCTCGTGCGGATCTACCTGCTGTCGCGGGTCGACGTGATGTGGTGGCGCGACGCGGCCACGTTCCTCACCGACACGCAGGTGAACCACAGCGCCGAGCTGGTGGACCTCGAATGGCTGCGGCGCCGGGACCTGCTGCGGTTCCAGTACACCGAGCAGCCCCGCACGATCGTCGGCCGGGGCGTGCGGGCGCTGCGTCGTCGGGTGCTGCCCGACGCCACGCCGCGTACCGCCGGGCTGTTGTTCCGCCGGGCCCGCCGCGAGGTGATCGCGCTGCTCAACGACATCGGGCGTGAATTCGCCGCCGCCACCCCGGCGGGCGCCCCGCCGCTGTGGGTGACCAGCCTGGTCCGCAGCGCCGAACACCAGTACCGGTTGCGACGCCTCGGGTACGCCGCGATGGTGCCCAGCGGCCACTGCCTGGGCTGGGCGGTGGACGTGGAGATGGACTGGTACCGCCGCTTCGGTGTGCGCGAGACCCTGGCCGGGCTGCTGCTGAACCGGCAGCGAGCCGGCGAGATCAACGTGATCGACGAGGGGCAGGCGTGGCACATCTGCCTCGCGCCGTCGGCGGCGCTGCGGCTGCGCCGCGCGTACGAGGCCGAGATGGGGATCTGACGATGTGCGGGATCATGCTCAGCATCGGCCCGGAGGCCGATCCCGCCATCTTCCGGCGAATGCTCGGCACGCTCGCGCCACGGGGCGAGGTGACCGAGACCCGGCACGAGAACGGACTGCTCGCCGGAACCCGACGGCTGCGGGTGGTGGACCGGGAGCGCGCGGTGCAGCCCTGGGTCTCCGCCGACGAGCGTTGGCTGCTCTGCTACAACGGCGAGGTCTTCAACCACCACGAGCTGCGGACCGAGCTGACCGCTCTCGGCCACCGGTTCCGTAGTGCCAGCGACACCGAGGTGGTGCTCGCCGCGTTCGAGCACTGGGGCGAGCGGATGGTGACCCGGTTGCGCGGCGAGTACGCCTTCGTCGTGGTGGAACGGGCCACCGGGCGCGCGTACCTGGTTCGGGATCCGCTCGGGGTCAAGCCGCTGTACTGGGCGTGGACCCCGGGCTGCCTGCACCTCGCCAGCGAGATCAAGGCGCTGGTCCGGCTGGGCGCGCCGGTGGCCGAGGTGCCGCCGGGGCACCATGGCTGGGCCGACGCCGACGGTCAGGTCCAGCTACGACCGTACGTGGATCTGCTCGCCCTCGGCGCGGGCCGGCCGGTGGTGGCGGACCCGGACGAGGCCGCCCTGCTCGTCCGGGCCGCCCTCACCGACAGCCTCCGGGTGCGGTTGGACACCGATCTCACGGTCGGCGTGGTGCTCTCCGGTGGCCTGGACAGTTCCCTGGCGCTGTTGCACGCGGCGCGGTACCACCCGGACTGCGTCGCCGTCACCGTCGGCGTGCCGCAGAGCCCCGACCTGGCGTACGCGCGGCGGCTGGCGAAGGACCTCGGGGTCGCGCACGAGGTGGTGGAGTTGCGTCCGCGCGACATCCGCCTGGCGGACGTGCGGGAGGCGATCCGGATATCGGAGCTGACCGAGTACGGCGACATCATCAACGCCGTGGTCTCCGTACCGATCTTCCGCAGGATGCGGGAACTCGGCGTCAAGGTCGTGCTCACCGGGGACGGATCCGACGAGCTGTTCGGCGGTTACCCGATGTATCACGAGGTCGGCCCGGAGGCGTCCCGGCGACTCTTCCTGCACAAGATCCGGAACCTGTGCCGGACCGAGTTGCAGCGGGTCGACCGCACCAGCATGGCCTTCGGCGTCGAGGCCCGGGTGCCCTTCCTCGATCTCGCGCTCGTCGAGTTGGCGATGCGGTTGCCGATCGAGTTGAAGATGCGGGACGGCCAGGAGAAGTGGATCGTCCGGCGGGCGTTCGCCGACCTGCTGCCCGACTACATCCGGCGTCGGCCGAAGAACCCCATGTCGTACTCCTCCGGGCTGCACGAGCGGACCCGGCTGTACAAGCCGCTCTTCGCCCGCCTGCACCGCTCCTTCGGCTACCACCTGCTGGAGCCGGTCCGCCGCGACTTCGACAGCGTGCTGACGCGCTGCGGTAACGACCTGGACGCCGCGCTCGCCGCCGGCCGGGCGAGACCCGACTACACGGTGCTCGAACACGCCCGCGACCTGGTCGGCGCGGCGAAGTGGAACGCCACCCCGATCATGCGCCGGCTGGTGTCCCCACGCCGCAACCGTGGCGACGAGGCCCCACTGCCCGGCTGAGCCGTTGCCGGCGGCCGGTGGGCCAGGCTTGACTCTGACACGGTGTCAGCGCCGACCGTGGAGGTGCCATGTTGACCATCGGAGACTTCGCCAGCCTCGGCCGCGTGTCGGTACGGATGCTGCGGCACTACGACAGCCTCGGGCTGCTACCGCCGGCCGCCGTCGACCCGCACAGCGGCTACCGCTACTACACCGCCGCCCAGTTGGGTCGGCTCAACCGGGTGATCGCGCTGAAGGACCTCGGGCTGACCCTGGCCC
This sequence comes from Micromonospora palythoicola, assembly GCF_036689795.1. Lineage (NCBI taxonomy): Bacteria > Bacillati > Actinomycetota > Actinomycetes > Micromonosporales > Micromonosporaceae > Micromonospora > Micromonospora palythoicola. Next base: position 22,419 of record NZ_JBAGKI010000032.1, read on the forward strand.
AGGTGCGGTCGATCCTCGACGAGACTGTCGACCTCGGTGAGCTGCGGGGCATGCTGCGGCTGCGCCGGGCCCAGTTGGCGGCCCAGGTGGTGGCGGACACGGCGCGGCTGTCGAGCGTCGAGGCGAGGCTCCACATGATCGAGACGGAGGGTCAGATGACCAGCCAGGATGTCGTGCTCAAGCAGGTGCCGCCGATCCGGGTCGCGGAGCTGAGTGCCGTCGCCCGCAGCTACGAGCCGGCGGACATCGGTCCGGTACTGACGCCGCTCTACCCGGAGCTGTTCCGCCGGTTGGAGGAGGCCGGGGTGAACCCGGCCGGACCGGCGGTGGCCTGGTACGAACAGGCCGCCGACGGTGAGGGCGTGGTCGTGCACGCCGGGGTGGGGATCGAAGGCGCAACGGCGGCCGGTGACGTCGCCGTGGTGGAACTGCCGGAGATCACGGCGGCGACGACGATCCACCACGGCCCGATGGACACGGCCGACCGCAGCATGCAGGTGCTGGCCCGGTGGATCGAGGAGAACGACTGGCGGCCGGACGGCTACGCTCGCGAGTTCTACGTGGAGTACTGGCCGGAGGAGGCCGACAAGGGGGTCACCGAGCTGCAACTGCCGGTGCGTCGGGCCTGAACCGGGCGGGTGGCCGGGCTGGTGGCCGGCCACCCGCCGCGCGGTGGTCCAGGTCAGCCCGTGAGCAGCAGGGCACCGACCGCCACGAGCGTGCCGAGCACCGCGACCGCGGCACTCGTCACCAGGAACCGCACCACCGGTACCCGGACCCGGGCGGCCCGGCAGCGTTCCAGCCACAGCAGCGTCGCCAGCGACGCCCAGGGCAGCGCCAGCGGTCCCACGTTGGTGCCGATCAGCAGCGCCAGCAGTCGCTGCCGTTCCCCGGCGGGCAGCGCCACCTCACCGGCCAGGTATGCCGGCAGATTGTTCACCAGGTTGGCCAGCAGGGCTCCGGTACCGCCCGCGCGCAGCGCGCCCAGCGCCCCACCGTCCCGCCCGACCAGCCCGACCACCAGGTCGTTCAACCCGTGCCGACCGATCGTCTGGATCACCAGGAACAGTCCGGTGACGAAGAGCAGCAACCGCCAGGGGACCAGCGCGCACCGCAGCGCGGCGGGCGAGCGGATCGCGAAGGCGACCACCAGCAGACCGGCGGCGACGGCCGAGCCGAGGCCGACCGGCACGCCGGTCAGGATCGCGCCGACGAACACCAGGCAACCGGCGAGCGCGACGCGGTACAGCACCGGGTCGGGCGGGCGGTGCGGCGCCGGTGTCGGGAACCGGTTGCCCGGCGGTCGGTCCGGCCGCCACCAGCAGTACCAGAGCAGCACCGTGGTGACCGCGAGCACGGCCAGTTGCGGCAGCCACATCAGGCTCGCGTACGTGAGCGGGTCCAGCCCGATCCGGTCCGCGGCGAGCAGATTGGTCAGGTTGGACACCGGCAGCAGCAGGCTGGCCGTGTTCGCCAGCCAGACGGTGGTGACCGCCAGCGGCGCCACCGCGGTGCGCAGCGTGACCGCGAGGGTGAGCATCACCGGGGTGAGCAGCACGGCGGTGGTGTCCAGGTTGAGCACGACGGTGGTCACCGCGGCGAAGCCGACGCAGAGCGCGAACAGTGCCGGCCAGCTGCCTCCGGCGGCGCCGGCCAACCGGGTCGCGAGCACGTCGAACACACCGGCGGCCGCGGTCAGTTCGGCGAGGATCACCACGGTGCCGAGGAAGATCAGCAGCGGCAGGATCCGGCCGAGGGTGGCGGCGGCCTCGGGACGGGGCAGCAGCCCGGTCGCCACGCAGCCGGCCCCGACGACGGCGAGCGCGACGGCGATCGCGTCGAGCGGGTGCGGGCGTCGTCGGGTCGGTCGGATCGGGGCGGGCGGGGCAGCCCCGGCGGAGGTCACGGTCGGCCATCCTGACACGCCCGGCGTACGCTGCCGGTTCCGGTGCCGTTGCCGGTGACGGCGGGCACGGCCGACGGTGACAGCGCAACCGCGACGGCGGCCTGCCGACCGCACCCGGAGTGGATGGTGTCGGCAGGCCGCCGCCGGTGTGGCCCGCTCAGCCGGCGGGCGGGTACGGGTCGTCCTGGTAGGTGTACTCGGTCTCGATCTTCCCGTCGGCGGTGTGCACGACGAGCTGGCTGGGCTCGTTGCCGTGCGCCGTCTCGCGCCCGACCTCGACCGCCCGCTGCTTCGTGTCGTACGTCCCGACGACGGTGCTACCCTGCTCGACCTTCCAGCCGGTGCCGTCGGGCACCACGTGGTACTCGTTGCGCGTCATCTCCCACCCCTTCCCTGCGTGACGGACGAGGTACCCGGGACGGGCGGGGGAAAACGTGGCCACTGCGGCGGCTGGTGGGCGTGGTCCGGCACGGACCGGGCCCGGCCACCCCCCGCGGGGGCGACCGGGCCCGGTCGGTGTGCTGGTCCTACCAGCTCAGGTAGCTGGGCTGGGTCTGCACGTTCAGCTCGCGGAAGTAGGCGAGCTTGGCCGTCCACGTCCGCCAGTCGTTGAGCTCGAGCACGTCGAGCCCCTTCTGGATGTCGGAGGAGTAGATGTGCCCGTTGTAGTAGTAGGCCGACCAGGAGCCGCCGATGATGAGCTGGTCGCCCGACAGCGGGCCGCGTTCCCAGTAGCCGATCTCCTTGGGCTTGCGGGAGTTGGTGAAGTCCCACACCGAGACGCCGCCCTGATACCAGGCCTGGACCATGATGTCCTTGCCGAGGACCGGGATGAGCGAGCCGTTGTGGGCCACGCAGTTCTCGGTGTCGCCGTTGGTCCGAGGAATCTTGTAGTAGCTGCGGAACTCCAGCTGGCGCGTGTCACCCCGACCGGTGATGTCGTAGATGGCGTTGGCGCCGCGCTCCGGGCCCACGGTCTCGTTGCAGGTGGCGCCGCCACCACCGCCCAGCTCGTCGGTGAAGACGACCTTGGTGCCGCGGTTGTTGAAGGTGGCCGAATGCCAGAACGCGAAGTTGGTGGTGTCCCGCACGGTGTGCAGCACCCGCGGCGCCTCCCGCTTGCTGATGTCCAGCAGCACCCCGTCACCCATGCAGGCGCCGGCGGCGAGGTCCTTGGACGGGTAGGCGGTGATGTCGTGGCAGCCGGAGGTCGCCGAGCCCCCGGTGCGACCCCCGTAGCCGCCGTCGGGGAAGAGGTTCGGCGTGGCGACCACGGCCGCGTCGGTCGGCTTCTTGAGCGGCACCTTGACGATGCTGATCGAGTCGTGCGGCGGCTGGCAGTCCGGGAAGGCGGCGTTCGGGCTGTACGAGGAGACGTACAGGTAGACCGACTTCCGGTCCTTCGCCGGTACCAGCGTGTGGGTGTGCGAGCCGCAGGCCGTCTCGACCGCCTTGATGTACCGCGGGCTGGCCTTCTGGCTGATGTCGAAGATCTTGATGCCCTCCCACGATTCCTTGATCGTGGCGGACTGGGAGGCGCTGCTGCACGAGTCGTCGTTGCGGGACGCGTCCGTGGACAGGAAGAGCAGGTCACCGTAGACGGAGACGTCGTTCTGCGCGCCCGGGCAGAGCACCTGGGAGACGATCGTCGGCTTGCTCGGCTTCGCGACGTCGTAGATGACGAAGCCGTCGTAGTTGCCGACGAAGGCGTACCTGCCCTGGAAGGCGATGTCGGTGCCGAGCGCCGCGGTGGTGTTGAACGGCGCCTGCTTCGGCAGGTTGGCGATCAGTTTGAGGTTGGGGCTGCTGGCGATCTCGTCGACACCGAGCGGTGCCTCGACGGCCGCGGCCGGCTCGGTTGCCGCTGACGAGACCGTCTGCGCGTTGCCGGGTGAGGCAACGGCGACGCTGGCGAGGAGGAGCCCGGTGGCGGCCACACTGACGATACGCAGTTGCCGCCCCCGTGGCAGGGTCAATCCGACCATCGGCGACGCCCTTCGAGAGGGTAGTGACGTTGGCCGTACCCTACTCGCAGATGAGTTTCGTCGATGTGATCCAGCTCACATTCGGCGTCCAATGTGAATGGACGCGATCGCGGCTACCTCGACTCGGAGAAGGTGTGGCATGACCGCCCGGCGTGGACGTCCGTTCGCCACCGTCACACATCAGAGGCGTTCCACGGTGGGGCCGGCGCAGCGGTTGCGGGTGTCGAAGACGTATCGGGCATGGCGGGCCACGAGGTCGTAGTCGAACACGTCGTGGTCGGTGACCACCACGACCCCGTCGGCCTCGCGCAGCTCACGCTCGGTCAGGCTCACCGTCAGCACCCCGCCGGGGAGATGGTGCGCCTCGGCGTACGGCTCGACCGCCCGGACCTCGGCGCCGAGTTCCCGTAGCCGCCGGGCGACCTCGACGGCCGGCGAGTCACGCATGTCACCGGTGTTGCGCTTGTACGCCAACCCGAGCAGCAGCAGCCGGGCGCCCCGGACCGCCCGCCCGGAGCGGTTCAACCCGGCCATCACCCGCTGGGCCACGTGCTCGGGCATCTCGTGGTTGACGTCGTTGGCCAGTTCGATGAACCGGAACTGCCGGCCGAGCCGGCGCTTGACCTGCCAGGAGAGGTAGCAGGGGTCGATCGGCAGGCAGTGTCCGCCGACGCCGGGCCCGGGCCGGAACGGCATGAATCCGAACGGCTTCGTCTCGGCCGCCCCGATGGCCTGCCACACGTCGATGTCCAACTGGTGCGAGAGCATCGTCAGCTCGTTGACCAGCGCAATGTTGACCTGCCGGAAGGTGTTCTCGATGAGCTTGGTCAGCTCGGCGACCCGGGTCGAGTCGACCGGCACCGTCCGCTGGACCAGCCGCCGGTAGAACGAGTCGACCCGCGCCAACGCGGCGGCGTCCACCCCGGAAACCACCTTCGGCGTGTTCGCCAACTGCCACGTCGGGTTGCCCGGATCGATGCGTTCGGGGCTGTACCCGAGGTGGTAGTCCCCGGGACTGCGCAGGCCACTGGCCGCCTCCAGCAGCGGGCGGAGCAGCTCCTCGGTGGTGCCGGGGTAGGTGGTCGACTCCAGGACCACCGTGCAGCCGGGCCGCAGGTACGGTCCGATCCCCGTACCGGCCTGTTCCACGAAGCTCAGGTCGGGGGTGCCGTCGCGCAGCGGAGTGGGCACGGTGATGACGCAGACGTCGAAGTCCTTCGCGTCGGCGTACTCGGTGCTCGGCTGGTAGCGACCGCTGGCCAGGGCCCGGCCGAGCCGGTCGGCCGGGATGTCCGACACGAACGACTCGCCGGAGGCGAGCCGTTTGATCCGGTCGGCGTCGACGTCGAGGCCGACCACGTCCATACCGGCTTCGACGGCCTGCATGGCCAGTGGCAGACCGACGTAACCCTGGCCGACGACGACCAACTTCTCCACGCTCACCCGAACTCCCGCACCGTAGGAGATAACTGCTGGTGAGGAGCCTAGAGCGCGGTGTGGTGTCGTACGTCCGTTTCGGGGATTTCGGGAAGGTTGAGGCTGGTGTGGTCAGCCGTCCCCGCCGTCGCCGGTGCCCGGATCCACCTCGGGTGTGGTGGCGGGCGTCGACGGGGTGGTAGGTGTCGACGACGCCGGGCTGCTGGGCGTGTCCGTCGGCTCCGGGCCGGTGCTGGGCGTGGTCGGTTCCGGCGACGGGGGTGCGCTCGACTCGCTGGGCTGCGGCGAGGACGGCGAGGGCGAGGGGGATTCGGTCGCCTGGGTCGTCGAATTGGCCGGACGCAGTGACGGCACCTGGGCAGGTGCGCTCTCCTGCGGGCTCGGCGGTGCCTCGTCCTCGGCGCTGGACTCGACCGTCGGCGCGGTGGTCGGCAGCTTGACCGCCGGGGTGTTCGCCTCCTGCGTGGCGCCGAGCGCCGCACCGAGCGCCGTCATCCCGACCAGCACGGCGGTCAGCGCGCCGACCAGCTTGCCGCGCCGTCGTCGTCCCGGTGGCCGTGGGTCGAACACCGGCTGCCCGGTGCGCGTGTCCGGTCCCGCGTCGCGCAGCGCCGGGCCCATCGGGGTCACCGTGCTGGGCAGGCTGCCCTCCGAAACGGCCGCCCGGGCCGCCTCCGCCATCGCCGCGCCGCTGCTGAACCGGTCGGCCGGATCCTTGGCGAGCGCCCGGTCGACCAGCACCCGGACCGCTTCGGGTATGTCGTGCGGCAGTTCCGGTGGCGGGTCGTCGAGGTGCCGGACGGCGACCTGGAGGGGGTTGTCGCCGGTGAACGGCGGACTGCCGGTCAGGCAGCAGTAGGCGACCGCGCCGAGCGCGTACAGGTCGGTCGCCCCGGAGACCGGTCGCCCGGCGGCCTGCTCGGGAGCCATGTAGAGGGCGGTGCCCGGGACGGCGTTCGTGCTGGTGATGCTCGTGACGTCTGTCGACCGGGCGACCCCGAAGTCGACCAGGACGACCGTGCCGTCCTCCTGCATCAGCAGGTTGCTCGGTTTGACGTCGCGGTGCACGATCCCGCCGAGGTGCGCGGCGTGCAACGCCTGCGCCGCCTGGGCCACCACGGACATGGCCACGCCCACGTCCAGGCGGCCCTCGGCCTCGATCCGCTTGGACAGCGGTTGACCGGTGACGAACTCCATGACCAGGTAGTCGGCTCGGCCACCGTCGGGCAGATCGTCCTCACCGCAGTCGTAGACCTGCACGATCCCCGGGTGCCGCAGCGCCGCCATGATCCGCGCCTCGGCGCGGAACCGGGCGATGAAGTCAGGATCGGAGACGAGCGCGGGTAGCAGCACCTTGACCGCGACCTGCCGGCCCAGGATCAAGTCGGTTGCCCGCCAGACGTCGCCCATGCCGCCGGTGGCGACACGCTCGTCCAAGCGGTACCGGCCGCTGAGTACGACCTCCGAAGACAACACGGCACCACCGTACCCACAGCTGGCTCGACCGGCGCGTCGGCGGGTCGGGCCGTCCCGGTGCCGCTACCGACACGTCCGTCGGCGTCGGGCCACGGACGTGTCAGCTGGTGACCGCGCCGGCACCGGGCGCGACATCGTCGTCGGTACCGCCCGGTACGTTCGGGCTGCCGGTGGCCGCAGCGTCGTCGCCCCGCGCCGCGTTACGGCGAACCGCAGCGACGACGGGTAGACAATTCTCACTGCCGGTACGCCCGCTCCGCCCGGTCGAGGGGCGTCGGCGGTCCCGACCTCAGCCCGATCAGGTCGGCGGCGCGGGTCGCGCGGGTCCAGGTTGTGGTCCCCGGCGTTGTCGGCGAGAATCCGCTACCGGGCCGCACCGGCCCGGTTCGGTCGGGGGTGGAATGCGGATCTCGGTTCGGCGCGCGCAGCGGGCCGAGCCGTCGCGTGCCCCGGCCAGGCGGGCGGCGCGTGAGCGGCCGGTGGGCCGGCGGCGGTGCGACCGTGCCCGGTGAACTGGACCACCTGGTATCGGCAGCCCGGGCCGGTGACGAGGACGCCTTCCGCCAGCTCTACCGCACCCTGCAGCCCGGGCTGCTGCGCTACCTGACCGCCCTGGTCGGCGCGGACGCCGAGGACGTCGCGTCGGAGACCTGGTTGCAGGTCGCCCGGGACCTGCCCACCTTCACCGGTGGGGAATTTCGTGCCTGGGCCGTCACCATCGCCCGGAACCGGGCCATGGATCACCTGCGCCGGCAGCGCCGTCGCCCCGCACTGTCAGTGCCGGTGCAGGAACTGAGCGAGTTGGCCGGGGACGCGGACACCGCCGAGCGGGCGGGCGAGACCCTCGGTACCGAGGCGGCGCTCGCGCTGATCGCCAGCCTGCCGCCCCGGGAGGCCGAGGCGGTCCTGCTGCGTGCCGTGATCGGGCTCGACGCGGAGACCGCCGGACGGGTGCTCGGCCGTCGGGCCGGTGCGGTGCGTACCGCCGCCCACCGCGGCCTGCGCCGACTGGCCGTCCTGCTGGACCAGCGAGGAGCGGCCACCGCCCCGGGCGACGCGGCGGCCGGACAGGACGAGGGCCCGAGCCGGACCGACACCCGGCGGGCCGGCCTCCCGCCCCAGATCGAACCGGTGGACGGCTGACATGCGCGGACTGCTGCTGATGTTGCGCCGGTCGCGTCGTGCCGACCACGAGCGGCTGCTGGACGCCGCCCCGGACGCCCGGTCGGCACCGGGCCCGACCGGCCCGCTGGCCGACCTGTTGCGGGCCGCCGCCGCTCCGGCCCGGGAGCGGGAACTTGCCGGCGAGGAGGCCGCCGTCGCGGCGTTTCGGGCCGCCCGCCGGTCGGAAGCGGCGGTACCGGCGGCCCGGCGACGACGGCACCGGTTCACCGCCGGTGCCGTGGCCTGGATCGCCGGATTGGTGGCCGCCGCCACGGCGGGCGCCGCCCTGGCCGGGGTCGGCCTGAACCGCGCCGGGCCGGGCACGTCACCGGTGGTCACCAGCCCGTCCGTGCCGGCACCCGGCGCCGACGACCGCGCGCCCGCCGGCGAGGCCACCGCGACCCCGACCGGCGCGCCCACCGATACGGCGACCTCCGTGCCCACGCGGTCACCGAGCGCCTCGGTGTCGCCGAGCGCGTCGGCGACGCCGAGCCCCGGGACCAGCGGGTACGTCGGTCCCGGCAACTCGGACAACACCACCGACCGGCCGGGGCTGTGTCGGGCCTACCTGGCCAAGTCGGAACGGCAGCGGGAGAAGGCGCTACGCAAGCCCGCGTTCGAGGAGCTGGTGGTCGCGGCCGGCGGCGCGGAACACGTCGAGGAGTACTGCCGGGAGCTGCGGGCGGGCACCGACGCGGGGCCGACCGCGAGCCCCGGCGGCTGAGTCCGGCCGGCCGGCCGGCAGGCGTCCCACCCGGACCGAATTCGACCGAATCGTGAAATCCTTTCGACGCGCGGTGTGCCCCTGCTAGACAGGTTGTGGCGACATCGTCCGGGCCGACATCGGACGAAGCGCCTCGTCCCCAGCCGGTCACGGCGACGTGCCCGGCGTTCGGAGCCGGTGCGCCGGCACCGGGTGGTTCAGCTTCACCGGGCGGCGATGTCACCGGGGTGGGCTACCGTGGCGGCGGATCCGATCGGGAAGGGAGCCAAGCATGGTGATGTCACCGGAGCTGGACCGGATCCCGGTGCTGCGGGACCGCGCCGCCGCTGCCCGGCACCTCGCCCGGATCTGCTTCAAGACCGGTCCACCCACCCTCACGGGGGTCGAGCTGGAATGGACGGTCCACGACGCCGTCGATCCGGCCCGCCCCGTCGACGCCGCGCGGCTGCGCGCGGCGCTGGGGCCGTACGCCCCCACCACGCTGGACCCGACCAGCCCGGCCCTGTGCCTGCTCCAGGGCGGCGCGATGACCGTCGAGCCGGGCGGGCAACTGGAGATCTCCACCCCACCGCGAGCCCGCGTCACCTCGTTGATCGACGCCACCCAGTCCGACGTGGCGCAGGCGACCAGACTGTTGGACGCCGCCGGCCTGACTCTCGGCCGATCCGGCATCGATCCGTACCGACCACCCCGGTCGGTGATCGACACCCCCCGCTACCGGGCGATGCGCCAGGTCTTCGACCGGCGCGGCCCGGACGGGCGGACGATGATGTACAGCACGGCCGGCCTGCAGATCTGCCTCGACGCCGGGCAGCCCGAGCAGCTGCGGGCCCGGTGGCAGTTGGTACACGCGGCCGGCCCGACCCTGCTCGCCACCTTCGCCACCGCCAGCCGGCACGCCGGCCGGGACACCGGCTGGGCGTCGGCCCGGATGGGCGCGTGGTGGCGCATCGACCCGGCCCGGACCGCCCCGGTCTGGACGCCGGACCGGGCCGACCGGGATCCGGTGGCCGCCTGGACGGCCTACGTGCTGGCCGCGCCGCTGCTCTGCGTGCGGGGTGACGGTCCGGACTGGACCGCACCACCGGAGGTGACGTTCGCCGACTGGATCGACGGGGCGCTGCACCGGCCGCCGCGCGTCGACGACCTGGAGTACCACGTCAGCACGCTCTTCCCGCCGGTGCGTCCGCGTGGCTACCTGGAGATCCGATACCTCGACGCCCAACCGGGGCGGGGCTGGATCCTGCCGTTGGCGGTGTTCAGCGCCCTGCTCAGCGGCCCCGACACGATCGACGCGGCGATCGCGGTGACCGCGCCCGCCGCCGACGGCTGGCACCGCGCCGCGCGGTACGGCCTGCGGGACGCGACCCTGGCCCGCGCCGCCACGGATCTGCTCGACCTGGCCCGGAGCGCGCTCCCGAGGCTGGAGCTGCCGCCCGCCCTGCACCGCGAGATCGACCAGGGACTACGACGGCGGTGTGCCGCCGCGGAGAGGAGTCAGCCGTGACCGACACCAGCACCGACCGTGACACCGAGGGGTTGCGCGACCGGATCGCGGCGGAACTCGCCCGGACCCGTGCCCGGACCGCCCTGCTGACCGAGGCGGTGGACGACGCCGATCTGATGCGCCAGCACTCACCGCTGATGTCCCCGCTCGTCTGGGACCTGGCGCACGTGGGCAACCAGGAGGAGCTCTGGCTGGTGCGCGACGTGGGCGGGCGGGAGGCGGTCCGGTGCGACATCGACGACCTGTACGACGCGTTCAAGCAACCGCGTCGGGACCGCCCGTCGTTGCCGCTGCTGCCCCCGGCGGAGGCCCGGGCGTACGTGGCCACGGTTCGGGAGAAGGTCCACGACCTGCTGGACCGCGTCACCTTCGACAGTTCCCGGCTGGTCGCCGACGGGTTCGCCTTCGGCATGATCGTGCAGCACGAGCAGCAGCACGACGAGACCATGCTCGCCACCCACCAGTTGCGGTCCGGCCCGGTGGCGCTGCACGCGTCGCCGCCACCCGAGCCGACCGTCCGGGTGCCCGCCGAGGTGCTGGTGCCCGCCGGCCCGTTCGTGATGGGCACCGACACGGACCCCTGGGCGCTGGACAACGAGCGGCCGGCCCACCGGGTGGAGCTGCCCGCGTACGTCATCGACGCCGCACCGGTGACCAACGGCGCGTACCGCGCCTTCATCGCCGACGGGGGATACGACGACCCGCGCTGGTGGACCGAGGTGGGCTGGCGGCACCGCCGACAGGCCGGGATCGCCGCGCCGATGCACTGGCAGCGGGACGGCGACGGCTGGTCCTACCTGCGGTTCGGCCGTTGGGAGCGGGTTCGCGACGACGAGCCGGTGGTGCACGTCTGCTTCCACGAGGCGCAGGCGTACGCCACCTGGGCGGGCAAGCGGCTGCCCACCGAGGCGGAGTGGGAGAAGGCCGCCCGGTGGGATCCGGCCACCGGCCGGTCCCGACGCTATCCGTGGGGCGACGACGACCCCACCTCCGCGCACGCCAACCTGGGCCAACGGCACCTGTCGCCGGCACCGGTGGGCGCCTACCCGGCCGGCGTCTCGCCGCTGGGCGTGCACCAGCTCATCGGCGACGTGTGGGAGTGGACCGCCACCCCCTTCCGGGGCTATCCGGGCTTCGCGGCCTTCCCCTACCGGGAATACTCCGAGGTCTTCTTCGGCGACGACCACCAGGTGCTGCGGGGCGGCTCGTTCGGCACCGACCGGGCGGCCTGCCGCGGCACGTTCCGCAACTGGGACTACCCGATCCGGCGGCAGATCTTCAGCGGCTTCCGCTGCGCTCGCGACGCCCGGCCCGACGAGGCGCACCGGTGACGGTCGGAAAGCCGGTCGTCTGATGTGCCGACACCTGGCCTATCTGGGGCCGCCGGTGACCCTGCGGGAACTGCTGTTCGACCCGCCGCACTCACTGCTGCGCCAGTCCTGGGCGCCACGCGACATGCGTGGCGGCGGGACCATCAACGCCGACGGCTTCGGCGTCGGGTGGTACCCGGACGGCGCCGCGCCGGTGCGGTACCGCCGGGCACAGCCGATCTGGAGCGACCCGACGATCGCCGAGCTGGCGGCGGTCACCTCGGCCGGCGCGGTGCTGGCCGCCGTCCGCTCGGCCACCGTCGGCATGGCGATCGTCGACACCGCCGCCGCACCGTTCGCGGACGGGCGGTGGCTGTTCAGCCACAACGGCGTGGTGCGCGGCTGGCCCGACTCGATGGTCCCGCTCGCCGCCGAGCTGCCCGTACGGGACCTGCTCACCCTGGACGCGACCACCGACTCGGCGCTGCTGTGGGCGCTGGTCCGCGACCGGTTGCGCGCCGGTGTCGCGCCGGCCCGGGCGGTCGCCGAGACGGTCACCTCGGTCGCCGCGACGGCACCCGGGTCCCGGCTCAACCTGTTGCTCACCGACGGTCACACGGTGGTCGCCAGCGCGGCCGGGCACGCCCTGTCGTTGCGCGCCACCGCCGGCTCGGTGCTGCTGGTCTCCGAGCCGCACGACGACGAACCGGGGTGGCGTGAGGTGCCCGAGGGACAGCTCGTGCAGGCCACCGCGACCGAGGTGCGCCAGCGGGAACTGGCCGCATGGTGAGGCTGGCCGACGACGCACCACCGGGCGTGCGCGCAGCCGCACGCACCTGTCAGACACGACGGAAGGGGACAGCAGATGGGCGCTGAGCCACTCGAGATCCACCTCGACGACCAGGACATCAGCCGCAGCCTGCGGCAGGACGTACGCCTCGGGCTGACCGCCACGGAGAAGTGGCTTCCGCCGAAGTGGTTCTACGACTCCCGGGGCAGCGAGCTGTTCGACGAGATCACCCGCCTGCCGGAGTACTACCCGACCCGGGCCGAGCGGGCCGTCCTGGCCGAGCGGGCGGTCCAGATCGCGGAGTTGACCGGCGCGAAGACGCTCATCGAGCTGGGTTCCGGTTCCTCGGAGAAGACCCGCCTGCTGCTGGACGCCTTCACCCAGCGCGGCGGCCTCGGGACGTTCGTGCCGCTGGACGTGTCGGTGAGCGCGCTCGCCGGGTCCGCCGCCGCCCTCGCCGCCGACTACCCGGGGCTGCGGGTACGCGGCATCGTCGGCGACTTCACCCGCCACCTGGACCACCTGCCGACCGGTGGACGGCGGTTGGTCGTCTTCCTGGGTGGCACCATCGGCAACCTGCTGCCCGTGGAACGGGCCGAGTTCGTCGCCGCGATGCGGGCCGCCCTGGAGCCGGGTGACTGGCTGCTGGTCGGCACCGACCTGGTCAAGGACCCGGCGGTGATCGTGCCCGCGTACGACGACACGGCCGGGGTGACGGCCGAGTTCAACCGCAACGTGCTGCGGGTGCTCAACCGGGAACTCGACGCCGACTTCGATCCGGCGGCGTTCGCCCATGTCGCGCTCTGGAATCCGGAACAGGAGTGGATCGAGATGCGGCTGCGGGCGGAGCGGTCCATGCGGGTGCGGGTGCTCGACCTCGATGTGCGCTTCGCCGCCGGTGAGGACCTGCGGACCGAGGTGTCGGCGAAGTTCCGCCCCGAGGGGATCGCGGCTGAGCTGGCCGCCGCGGGTTTTCGTACCGAGCGGTTCTGGACCGACCCGGACGGCCTGTTCGGGGTGACCCTCGCCCGCGCCGAGTGAGCGAAGCGCACCGTCCGCGCGGACCATGTCGCCGCCGGCCCGGCCGCCCCTGTACCGCGGTGCGGCACCGGAGGGTGATCGGCTAGGGTGGGCACAGCGAAGGGGAGTAGCCCATAACGGCGTGGTCGACATACTGGTGCGTTCCGCATCCGGCCACCCGGCCTCGTTTCGGCGACGGCGGGCGAGACCTTCGACCAGGCTGTCGTGGCCGGGTCGAGGGCGTCCCACCCCTTTTCCCGGCCTGATCCGGGAAGGACATCATGGACGGGTTCCTCGCCGCGCTGGTGGTCAGCTTCGGCGTCATCTTCGTCGCCGAGCTGGGAGACAAGTCCCAGCTCATGGCGCTGGCCTTCGCCACCAGGTACCGCACGCTGCCGGTGCTGATCGGCATCACCGTGGCCACCACCCTGGTGCACCTCGCGTCGGTGGCGATCGGCCACGGCCTCGGCGCGACCCTGCCGACCGGCTGGATCTCGCTGCTGGCGGGTCTGGCCTTCCTCGGCTTCGGCGCGTGGACGCTGCGGGGGGACCGGCTCACCGCCGACGACGAGCGTCGTGCCGCCCGCGGCGGCCGGTCGGCCGTGCTCACCGTCGGCGTCGCGTTCTTCCTCGCCGAACTGGGTGACAAGACGATGCTCGCCACCATCACGCTGGCCACCCAGTACGGCTGGTTCGGCACCTGGATCGGCTCGACCATCGGCATGGTCGCGGCCGACGCGTTGGCGATCGTCGCCGGCCGGCTGCTCGGCCGGAAACTACCGGAACGAACCATCAGGTACGGCGCCGCCACGCTCTTCGCCCTCAGCGGTGTCTGGCTGATCGTCGACGCGGTGACCCAGCTGCGCTGAGCGCCGTCGACACCCGGCCCGCGACCGCGCTGACCGGGGCTCCACCCGTGCGCCCGCCGGGCGTCGACTACCCGGATGCAGGCCGGGTAAGGCGCCGGGGTGGACGTCGAGGTCATCCTCCAACGAGGTCACCAGCTGCTGGTGACCGGGGTCGAGCTGGTCGGCGCGTTCGTCATCGTCGTCGGTGCGGCCATGGCCGCGCTGCGATTCGTGGTCGAGGGGCTGCGCCACCGCGACGCCGCGGTGTTCACCCGGATCCGACTGTCCCTGGGGCGCTTCCTGACCCTCGGCCTGGAGTTCCAGCTGGCGGCGGACATCCTGCGTACCGCGCTGTCGCCGACCTTCGCGCAGATCGGCCAACTGGCCGCCATCGCCGCCATCCGGACGGTGTTGAACTACGTGCTGGGCCGGGAGATCGAACACGAGCAGCGGCAGGTCGACGACCGATGAGGATGCTGCTGTCCGCGCTCATCACGGCCTTCGGCGTGCTCGGCGCGACCGTGGCGCTGCTGACCACGCGCTCCCGCGCGACGGCCCTGGGGGTGCTGCTCGACATGCTGCTCGCCGCCGGCCTGCTGCGGCTGACCGGCGCGCAGTCCTGGACGGAGATCGCCGTGCTGGTGGCGATCGTGGCGCTGCGCCTGCTGGTGCGTACCGCGCTGAGCGCGGACTTCCGCCGACGGGCGCGAGACGGGCAACGCCCGGCCGAACGGGTCGACCGGGCGTTGCCCGGGTGAGTACGCGGGCGCGGTGGTCAGCCGGCCGGCTTCTGGTAGACGTCCGGCACGCCGTCCTGGTCCTCGTCGGCCTGCTCCTTGAGGGCGATGGCCCGGTACACCTTATTGCGCCGCCGTAGCACGACGGTGGCCAGCAAGGCCGAGATCAACGAGCCGGCCAGCACCGCCGCCTTGACGTTGTCGCCCTCGGCGCCGTCGGAGCCGAAGGCCAGTTCGCCGATGAGCAGCGACACGGTGAAGCCGATACCGGCCAGGAACGACACCCCGAGCAGGTCCGACCAGCTGATGTCCTCGTCCAGGCTGGCCCGGGTGAACCGGGCCAGCAGGAAGGTGGAGCCGAGGATGCCGACGCACTTGCCGACGACGAGGCCGAGCACGATGCCGAGGACGATCGGGTCGGTGACCACCGCGCCGAGGTCCGCGCCGCGCAGCGAGACGCCGGCGGCGAAGAACGCGAAGACCGGCACCGCGAAGCCGGCCGAGACCGGTCGCCACACGTGCTCCAGGTGCTCGGCGAGACCCGGCATCGGGCGACGTGCGTCGCCGCCCTTGCCGGCGAGCACGGGTACGGTGAAGCCCAGCAGTACGCCGGCCACCGTGGCGTGCACGCCGGAGGAGTGCACCAGGGTCCAGGCCACCACGGCGAGCGGGATGAGCGCCCACCACCAGGTGCGCCGACGCTGCACCAGCAGGCCGAACACCGCGATCGGCACCAGCGCGCCGAGCAGCGGGAGCACGCTGAAGTCGTCGGTGTAGAACACCGCGATGATGGTGATGGCCAGCAGGTCGTCGACCACGGCCAGGGTGAGCAGGAAAGCCCGCAGTCCCTGCGGGAGGTAGGCCCCGATCACGGCCAGCACCGCCAGCGCGAACGCGATGTCGGTGGCGGTGGGGATCGCCCAACCGCGCAGTCCGTCGCCACCGCCGGCGACGTTGACGGCCACGAAGATCAGTGCCGGCACGACCATTCCGCCGACCGCCGCCACCACCGGCAGCGCGGCCCGGCGCGGATCGCGCAATTCACCGGCGACGAACTCGCGCTTGAGTTCCAACCCGACCACGAAGAAGAAGATGGCCAGCAGGCCGTCGGCGGCCCAGGTGGCGAGGTCGAGGTCGAGGTGCAGCGCGGCACCGCCGGACCAGGGCACCCACCGGCCCAGCTCCGCGTAGGCGTCACCCCATGGTGAGTTCGCCCAGACCAACGCGATCACGGCACCGAAGAGGAGCAGGGCCCCACCGACGGTCTCGGTACGCAGCACGTCGGCCAGGAAGCGCGCCTCCGGCCAGGAGGTACGGGAGAACAGGCGGCTCACGCCGCGGCGCTCAGGGGGCGGGTTCTGGTCGGTCATACGTGAGGTCCACCTCGTCCGTCGGAGGGCAGCACGGCACCATCGCCGACCAGGCTTCCCGGCACACCCGTGCAAGACCCTATCCAGTGCCGACGGCCGTCGCGAGCGGAGCCGACGCGACTCTTCCCACAGGAGAGAGCCGAGCCGCCCGGGGCGCTCGGCGACGACATCGCATTTTTTCCGGATCGGAGCGATTCCGACGGACCGCTGGTCCGGTTGGTCACTGCGGACGAGATCGGCTATTCAGAAAATACCTAACTCCGGACATAAGCCGCATGAGCCGCTTTAATGGTTTCACGAGATTGAGTCGACCTTGGGGGTTTTCGTGAAGTTCTTTGGCGTTACCGGCCCGGTACGGAGGCCCGCCTGATGGACCTGTACCGCCAACTACGCCTGGTGCGCCGGCACTGGTGGATCGTCCTGGTCACCCTCATGGTGGCGCTGGGCGTGACCGCGCTGGTCACCGTGCGGGCCCAGCCTCGTTACGTCGCTTCGGTCACCTTCTTCGTCACCACGCCGAGCCAGGGCGTCACCGACGCCTACCAGGGCGGGCTCTTCCTCCAGCAGCGGGTGAAGTCGTACGCGGAGCTGCTGACCAGTGACCGGTTGGCGCAGGCCGCGGTCTCCGACAGCCAGCTCGGCTTGACCGCCGAGGAGATCCAGCGTCGGGTCAGCACCTCCACCGAGACCGGTACCGTGCTGCTGCGGGCGTCGGTGACCGACACCGACCAGGCCCGGGCGTTGCGGGTGACCGAGGCGCTCTCGGCGACGTTCGTCGAACTCGTGCAGAAGGTCGAGACGCGACCGGACGGCAGCCCCGGGCCGATCAAGATCGAAGTGGTGAGTGGACCGCGGGTGACCCCCACGCCGGTGTCGCCGCAGCCGGTGCGCAACACCGCGATCGGCGCCCTGCTCGGCCTGCTGGCCGGCATCGGCCTGGCGCTCCTGCGGGGCATGGCCGACGTCCGGCTGCGCGACGCGGCCGGTCTGCAGCGGGTGACCGGCAGTCCGCTGCTCGGTGAGATCCCGATCGACACCAGCGCGCGGTCGGCCCCCCTGATCGTCGGCGAGGCCGCCACCTCGGCGCGCGCCGAGGCCGTCCGCAAGCTGCGCACGAACCTGCGCTTCGTCGACGTGCACGAGCCGGCCCGGGTCATCGCCGTCACCAGTGCCCTGCAGGGCGAGGGCAAGACCACGCTGTCGTGCAACCTGGCGATCGCCCTGGCCGAGGCGGGTTGGCGGGTCCTGCTCGTCGACGCCGACCTGCGCCGGCCCAAGGTCGGCGACTACCTGGGCATCGACCGGGGCGTGGGGCTCACCGACGTGCTCGTCGGCGACGTGCAGGTGGGCGACGTGGTCCAGCGCTGGGGCGACAAGTCGCTGCTCGTGCTGCCCAGCGGCTCCGCGCCACCCAACCCGAGCGAACTGCTCGGCTCCAAGGCGATGTCGGACCTGCTGCTCGCCCTTCGGGAGTCCGCCGACATCGTCATCATCGACACCGCGCCGCTGCTCGCGGTCACCGACGGTGTGGTGGTCGCGGTGCAGGCCGACGGCGCGCTGCTGGTCACCCAGCAGGGGCGTACCTCGCGGGCCCAGGTCGCCGCGGCCGCCCGGGCCCTGCACTCGGTGTCGGTGCGGCTGCTCGGCTGCGTGCTGAACATGGCCCGGGTGCCCAAGGCCGAGGCGTACCAGTACGAGGCGTACCGGGTGGTGGCCGCCGCGAGCGGTGGTCAGTCGGTGCCGACCGACCGGAGCAGGGCCGGCCGGCATGCCGAGCGGACCCGCGCCGGCGAGGTGAGCGACCACACGCAGGAACTCACCCGGCTGTCCCGATGAGCGTCGCCAGTGGCCGCAGCGCCCGGTCGATCTCCTCCGCGCAGCGTCGGAAATCCTCCGGGGTACCGCCCACCGGGTCCCGTAGGTCGTCGGCGTCCCCGGGGGCGGGCTGCAACCGCCCCCGGGCCAGGGCCGCGGCAGCCACCGCGGCCCGGACCGGATCGTCCTGCTCGCTCCCCGCCGGCTCGGCCGCCGCGGCGAGCCGGCCGAACTGGCGCAGCGTGAACGTCCGGTGCAGCGCGGCCGGTGCCAGCGCGGTGCAGATCGAGCGCTGGCGCCGGGTGGCGGTCAGCACCAGCACCGCCCCGGTGAGGTGTTCCGGCAGCAGCCGCCGGCTGCGGAACGACGTCGGGTCGTCACCGGTCTCGGCGGCGATCGTCGCCGCGTACGGATGCATGGCCAGTCCCTCGACGGCGTCGGTGCCGGCGCTGGCCACCGTCACCGGTTGCCCGGCGAGCAGGCGACGCGCGGCGTACTCGGCCATCGGTGACCGGCACAGGTTGGCGTGGCAGACGAACAGCACCCCGCTGAGCATGTGGAACCCCCTGGACGACGCGGTCGCGGGCGGTGGCACCGCGACGACGGGCGGTCGCCGGCGGCGTCCACCCGATGAGGGGATGCCGAGATCGTACGCAGTCGTCGCGTCCCCGGTCCCGGGCGGCGCGCCGAACCGGAACGCGGAGACGGGGGTGTCCCGGTGCGAATCGGGATCGTGACGTACCACTTCCCACCGGAGCCGGCGTTCATCCCCGGCAGCCTCGCCGAGGAACTGGCCGCGCGGGGACACGAGGTACGGGTGCTGACCGGGTTCCCCGACTATCCGGGCGGGCACGTCTACCCGGGTTGGCGGCAGCGCTGGCACCACGAGACCCGCAGCCGGGGGCTGACCGTGCGGCGGGTGCCCCGGTACAGCACCGGCGACGCCACCGTACGGGGCCGGATGGCCTCCTGGCTCACCTTCGCCGGCAGCGCGGCGCTCGTCGGCCGGCGCTTCCTGGCCGGCGTGGACGTGCTGTACGTGCATCAGCCGCCGGCCGCCGCGTTCGCCTCGGCGGCCCTGCTCCGCCTGCTCGGCCCGGTGCCGCTGGTGCTGCACGTGCCGGACGTCTGGGCCGAACAGCTCCCCGATTCCGTCGACGACGGCCGGTGGGCGGCTCGGGTCCGGGCGGCCACGCTCCGGACCTACCGGGCCGCCAGCCGGGTCGCGGTGACCTCTCCCTCGCTGCGGGACGCGGTGCTGACGGACGGGATCGACCAGGCGCGGGTCCGGGTGGTGCTCAACTGGACCGACGAGCGGATCTTCCGTCCGGTGCCGGCCAGCCCGGCCGCCCGACGGCTGGTCCGCCGGGACGAGCGGTGCGTCGTGATGCACGCCGGCACCATCGGTGCGCGGCAGGGGCTGGACACGGCGGTACGGGCGGCGGCCGCGCTGGGCGACACCGTGGACCTGGTCCTGGTGGGCTCGGGTGCCGAGGAGCGGCGGGTGCGCGGCCTCGCCGCCGAGCTGCGAGCCGACAACGTCCGGTTCGTGGACCGGCGTTCCCCGTTGGACATGCCGGAGCTGTACGCCGCCGCCGACTACCAGCTGGTGATGATGCGTGATCTGCCGGAGTTGCGCGGCAGCGTGCCGGACAAGCTCCAGGCGTCGCTGTCGTGCGGTGCGCCGGTGGTCGCCTCGGCCGGCGGCGACACCGCGGCCCTCGTCGAACGGGCCCGGGCGGGGCTGTCCTGCCCGCCGGAGGACTGGGCCAGCCTGGCGGACCGGTTCTGGCTGGCGGCGCAGATCCCCGCACCGGCGCGGGTCGAGATGGGGCGGCGTGGTCGGGATGCGTACCTGCGGGAGATGTCGCTGCCGTCGGGCGTGGACCGGATCGAGGAACTGCTGCGCGAGGCGGCGGCCGGCGACACGAGACGCGACACGGAAGCCGAGCGGATCTCCCGTAACGCCTGATTCCGTCATTAACGCACCCGAATCGCCGTTAGGTGCTAGGAACAATGTGGTCTTCTGTCCGTTTCGGAAAGAGGTATGACGTGACGCAGAGCGAGAGCCCTCGACGGCGGCGTAGTCGGTCCCGCCGTCGTCGGCGCGCCCGACTGCGTCGTGTCCTGCTGACCACGTTGGTGGTCGGCTCGTTGCTGCTGGGCCTCGCCGGCTGGGTCGGCTTCCGGGGTTGGCAGGCCCGCGCCCACCTGGTCAACGCCGCCGGTCTGGCCGGTGAGCTGAGCGCCCATCTGGTCGGTGGCGACACCGCCCGCGCCCAGCGCACCCTCGCCGCCCTGCAGGAGCAGTCCGGGGCGGCGCGGCGGGCCACCGGGGATCCCGGCTGGTGGCTCGGCCGGCAGGCCCCGGTCGCCGGGGCGAACCTCGCCGCGGTCCGGCAGATCGCCGTCGCCATCGACGACCTGGCGCGCCAGGCCTTCCCGGCGCTGCTCCGCGTCGATCTCGGCGGGCTGGTGCCTCAGGAGGGTCGGCTGGACCTGACCGGCCTGCGGGCCGTCACCGACGATCTGGTCGCGGTGCACGCCGAGGTGCAGCGGACCCGCACGGAGCTGGCCGAGGTCTCCGACGACCGGCTGGTCGGGCAGGTCCGGCGCGCCCTGGCGGAGCTGCGTGGCGAGATCGACCGGTTGGCCGCGATGACCTCGGCGGCGGACCGGGCGAGCCGCCTGTTGCCGCCGTTGCTCGGCGTGGACGGGCCGCGACGCTACCTGCTGGTGTCGCAGAACTCCGCGGAGTTGCGCGCGACCGGCGGCATGTTCGGCGCGTACGCGGTGATCGAGGCGGACAAGGGCCGGGTCAAGATGGGTGCCCAGGGCAGCAGTTCGAGCCTCGGTCGGTTTCCCGCGCCCCTGAAGATCCCGGCGGAGGTGCGCGCCCTCTGGGGTGAGCTGCCCGGCATCTACCCGGCGGACGTCAACCTCAGTCCGCACTTTCCGACCGCCGCCGCGCTGTACCGGGAGATGTACCGGCGGCACAGCGGGGAGAAGGTGGACGGCGTCCTCGCGGTCGACCCGGTGGTGCTGTCGTACCTGCTCAAGGCCACCGGGCCGGTGCGGGTGCCGGGCGGGGTGGCGTTGAGCGCGGAGAACGCGGTCCGGACCCTGCTCAGCGACACCTACCAGCGGATGAGTCCGGGGGAACAGGACGGCTTCTTCGCGGGGGCGGCAGCCACGGTGTTCGACACGCTTTTCGCCCGGAACATCCACCCGAATGGGTTGTTGTCCGCATTCGACCGCTCTATACAGGAACGTCGGATACTGTTCTGGAGTGCCCGACCGGAGGAACAGCGGACGCTCGGCGACAGCCGGATGGCCGGGGCGCTTCCGGAACAGGACACCGTGCCGACTGTCGGCGTGTTCCTCAACGACGGCAGCGGCGCGAAGCTCGGCTACTACCTCCGGCAGACCGCCGACCTCAGGGTCGGCGACTGCCACGCCGACGGCCGCCGTGAGTTGAGCCTCCGGGTGACGCTCCGGTCCACCGCACCGGCCTCGGGGCTCAGCGAGTCGGTTCTCGGCCTCGGTCGGGCCGGGGACCCGTACACCGTCCGCACCCTGGTGTCGGTGTACGGCCCCACCGGCGGGGCGGTGCTCGACACCCGACTCGACGGTGCCGAGACCTCCGTGGGCAACGGCACCGAACGGCGGCGGCAGGTCGCCACCGTGAACGTCGAGATCGGACCGGGCGGGACCCGCACGTTGGAGGTTTCGCTGCTGACCGGGAAGACGGACAGCGGTACGGCCGAGCTGTGGCTGACCCCGACCGCCACCCCATGGACCACCCATGTTGTTACCGCACCAAGCTGTTCTCAGTAGGAGGGAACGAACCATGCGGCTTTCCCGCATCATCATGGCGCTCACGGTCGGTCTGGCCGTGGTGGCCGTGCCGACCGCGGCGGGGGCGGCACAGCCGCAGCCGACGCCATCTGTCGACGGTACGCCCCAGCCACCGCCGTATCCGCCGGTGCTCGCGTCGCTGACGGTGAACCGACCCACCATCTTCATCGGTGAGACGGTCATCCTCACCGGCCGCAACTTCGGGCCGAACGAGACGGTGGACATCGTCGTCTCGGTGTCGCCGCTGGCCGCACCGGCCGCCGGTACGGCACGGCGCAGCGACGGCAGCACCGTCGCCATGGCACCGGTGGCCTTCCAGGCCAGCGCGCCGTTGAGCTTCACCGCCCGGACCAACTCCGATGGGGTCTTCACCCGGCGGTACACGCCCTCGGTGACCGGCCTGCTCACCTTCACCGCGACTGGCCGGGAGTCCGGGCGGACCGCCTCGACCCAGCTGCGGGTGCTGCCGAAGAAGAAGCCGCACCTGCCGGTCACCGGCAGCAGCCTGGACACGCCGATGAAGGTCGGCGGCGGGCTCGTCGCCGCCGGTGCCGTCCTGCTGCTCGGCACGCTGGCCTGGCGGCGGCGCAACCGCTTCGGTGCGGGTGGCGCGAGCTGACCCACCATTCCGGGCAGGGCCCGGAGACCAAGGTACCGGTGCCCGCCGCTCCCTCCGACGGGCACCGGTACCGTTGCGCCCAACCCCAGGCGGGTGCCGGCACCGCCTCGGCGACCCGGCCGAACCCGTCGGTGTCCGCCTCGGCCGGGCCTCGGTGGCGCCGCGCGCCCTCGGACACGGTCCGTCACCACCGTCCGGTCCACTGCGACTCGTTGCCAGCTCAGGCCCGGGTTCGACGCCCGGCAGACTGATCCGTCCCGCCTCCTGGCGCGTACCCCTCGGTAGGGGACCGTGGAAGGGGAGGCCGATGGCCGGATCGGTGCGGAACGGACAGGATCGAACACCAGCCGGGCCGATCCCGGCGTCGCAGGCCGAGGTGTCACCGGCGACGCCCGCCGACGTCAGAGCGGCACCACCGGATCGGCCGGTCTGGTCGCCGGCTGCCCGGCTGCTGGTCGCCGCCGTGGTACTGGTGCTGGGGCTGGGAGCGGTCGCGGTCGTGGCGATCCTCTCCGACCCGCACCGGCTCGGCCTGGTCTTCTCCGGCGGAACGGACCCGGTGGCCGGCGCGACCGCCGCGCCGGACGACGCCAGCGGACTGGGCGGTGCCGCCCGGGCCGCGCGAGAAAGCCCCGAGCAGGTGTGGACCGCACCGCTGCACGACCGACGGCGGGCCAGCTTCGAGCTGGTCGACGGGCTGGACCGCGTCGACCTGCGGGTCACCGAGTTGGGGGAGGAGCTGTACCGCGTGGTCAGCCCCGCCGGGTCCGGCGCGCGGGCACGTCCGGAACTGGTGGGCGATCGGTTGGCACTGCGGATGGAGCGGGTCGGCGAACAGCCGGGCACGGTCGAGGTGCTGCTGAGCGCCCGGGTGTCCTGGCACCTGCGGCTCACCGGCGGGGCCGCCGAGCGACGGGTGGACCTGAGCGCCGCCCGGCTGTCCGGACTGGAGCTGGTGGGCGGCGCGACCCGGACCGACCTTCGGCTGCCCGGCGTCGACGGCCCGCTCGTGGTGCGGGTCACCGGTGGGGTCAACCAGCTCGACGTCACGGTCACCGACGGCGTGCCGGTACGCGTCCGGGCCGGCTCCGGCGCCGGAACCGTCGAGGTGTACGGCGAGCGCCGCGACGGCGTCGCCCCGGGTACGGTGCTCGGCTCAGCGGGCTGGGACCGGGCCGCCGGACGGATCTTCCTGGACCTGGTGGCCGGTGCCAACGTGGTGACCGTACGCGGCGGCTGAGGCCTCCCCGGGCGTCGGCTCGCCGACGAGCGGGGCGGGCGACCGGTGCGGGCGTAGAGTCGAACCGTGGAGCGTGCCGAAGCGATGCCAGCAGAGACCCGGCCACCCGGTGTGGCGACGGTCGACCCCGGCAGCGTGCTGCTGCCCGGCCACGACGTGCCGCTGGGGCGCTACACCACGGTGCGCCGGCTGCTGCCGCAGCGCACCCGACGGCTGGTCGGTGCCTGGTGCTTCGTCGACCATTTCGGACCCGACGACGTGGCCGAGCGGCCCGGCATGGAGGTGCCGCCGCACCCGCACACCGGCCTGCAGACCGTGACCTGGCTGCTCGACGGCGAGATCCTGCACCGCGACAGTCTCGGCAACCAGCAGCCGATCCGTCCCGGTCAACTGAACGTGATGACCTCGGGTCACGGCATCGCCCACTCCGAGCGCTCGCCGGCGCGGCATCCGCCCCTGATGCACGGTGTGCAGCTGTGGGTGGCGCTGCCGGACGGGGCCCGGGCCGGCGCGCCCGACTTCGCCCACCATGCCGAGCTTCCCCGGTGGCGCGACGGGGACCTCGACGTCACTCTGCTGGTCGGGGAACTGGCCGGGGAACGCTCACCGGCGCGGGTGCACACCCCGCTGCTCGGTGCGCAACTGGAACTGGCCGGGCCGGCACCCGCCGGACTGCCGCTGCGGCGTGACTTCGAGTACGCGCTGCTGGCCCTCGACGGTGCCGGCGAGGTCGACGGCCTGCCGCTGACCCCCGGTGCGCTGCTCTGGCTCGGCTCGGGACGGGACACGCTGAGCCTGCGTGGTGAGCCGGGCAGCCGGTTGATGCTCCTCGGTGGCACACCGTTCGAGGAGCCGCTGGTGATGTGGTGGAACTTCGTCGGCCGGGACCACGACGAGATCGCCGCCGCCCGGGAGGACTGGATGGCCGGCCGGCGGTTCGGGGTCGTCGCCGACGACCCGGACCCGCCGCTGCCCGCACCGGCGCTGCCCACCGTCCGACTCAAGGCCCGGGACCGCTCCGGCGGCTTCCACGGCTAGGTGGTCGCTGGCAGGTCTGTCCCGATCCCACGCCGATGACGGCCAGCAGCGTGTCCAGGGTGTCCAGGACCGCGGTCAGCCGCCAGGAGGAGACGATGTCGAACGCGTGCTGGCCGCCGGGCAGTTCGAGGTGGACCACCGGCTGCGACGACTCGGCCCGCAGCTTCTCCGCCAGGGCGCGCGCCGTGCCGGCGGAGGTGTAGTTGTCCAGGCTTCCGTGCGCGATCAGAAACGGCGGTGCGTCGGAGGCCGGCAGCGCGAACGGGGTCGACGCGACCGCCTCGTCGGCGCCGCGGCCGTAGTAACGGCCGTAGTAGCCGTAGAGGCAGACCGCCGCGGCAGGTCGCTCGTCGGGCTTCGCGCGCAGTGCGTGGAGAGCGGTCAGGTGAGCCCCTGCGGAGCTACCCGCCAGCACGACCGTCGTGGCGTCCGCGCCGTGCTCTCCGGCGTGCGTACGCGCCCAGGCCATCGCGGCCTCGGCGTCGGCGAGGTGCTCCTCGAAACCCGCCCCGGGACGCAGCCGGTACGTCGCACTAACGCACACCCAGCCGCGTGCGGCGAGGTGATGCAGCAGGCCACGAGCCTCCCAGTTCTTGCTGCCCGAGAAGTAGCCGCCACCGTGGAAGTAGACCAGCACCGGGCCACCCGTGGGTCGGTCCCGGCGGCGCAGGACGTCGAGGCGCTGACGCCGGTGGCCGCCGTAGCGCAGGTTGCGCAGGCGCCGCACGGAACGGGGTCGGATCGGAAGCGGGGTGAGGGCGGTCCGCCACCAGCTTCGCCTAGCCGGTGCGCGGTCCATGCCGGCCGCTCGCAGTGCGGCGCCGGCGACGGACCCCGAACGGGCGGCCCGGCGGGTCAACAGGATCAGCATCACCGCGGTCGCCACCGCGCCCGCCAGCAGGACGCCCGACAGCACGTCGGTGCGCAGGTCTCCGCTCCAGATCGCCGCGGCGGTCGAGGCCGCGAGCAGCGCCAGGACCAGGTGCGGCACCTCGTTCACGACCATCCCGCCCAGGAAGGCGGCCCGCGCCAGCAGCCGTGGTCGAGCGGGTGGGACCAACGCGGCGGTGGTGGCCAGGCCGAGCACGAGGACGTGCACCAGGTAGTCGTTCGACACGGGCTCCTCCTCTACAGCTGTGGTGGCCTGCTACTCTACACCTGTAGAGCAGCAGGAGGGGAAGCCCATGGTGACCGAGCGTCGGACCGTGATCGCGGATGCGGCGATCACCACGCTGGCGAGGGCGGGTGGACGTGGACTCACCCACCGGGCCGTGGACCGGCAGGCGGGGCTTCCGATGGGCTCCACCTCCTACTACTTCCGTACCCGGGCGGACCTGCTCCGGGCGGCCGTCGATCGGCTGGCCGAGCTGGACGAGGCGGCCATCGCCCCCGCCGCCGCCGGGACGCTCGCCGCAGACCTCGCGAACGTGGTCGACCAGCTGCTCGGCGCCGACCGGGAGCGGCTCCTCGCCCGCTACGAGCTGGCCCTCGAATCCGTACGACGCCCCGAGCTGCGCGGGTTTCTGGCGGCCGGCACGCACCGGGTGCGCGGTGCCGTCGAGCAGCGACTCCGTGAGCGGGGCGTGACGAGCCCACGGGAGGTGGCTGACGCCGCGCTCGCGCTCATCGACGGACTGCTCCTCGCCGAACTCACCGCGACCGAGGGACAGCAACGCGGCCGCGCCGAGCTGGAACGCGTGCTCGCGAGGCTGGTGGGCACCGAGTGACCCCAGGCCCCGGCCGGACCGCCGGCACCGCCGTCGAGCTGGTCCGCGCCGACGCCCTCGACCGGGTCCGCAGCCTCGAACAGGACGGCAGCGCGCTGGGCAGCTGGCTGGTCGGCGGCGGTACGTTGGCGTACTGACGCGGGACCAGCGCTGAGATCTGGGCCCAGGCAGCCGGGCGTGGTCCGGCGTACTCACCCCGGGCGCGGGTAACAGCCGCCCATGCCCACCACGGTTGCCACGATCGAGGACAGGAAGCGGTTGGCGCGCCGGCTCGCCGGCAGTGGCCGGGGCTTCGCCGAGCAGTACGGCTTCCGGGTCACCAACAACCCGTCCAGCCTGTTCCAGCTGCTCTGCCTGTCGGTGCTGCTGGCCCGACGAGGGGACTTCCGCCGGGCCCTCGACGGTGCGCACGCGCTGCCCGACGCGGGCTGGGACAGCGCGGCCCGGCTGTCCGGTTCATCCCGCTCCGACCGGGTCAGGACGCTGCGCGACAGCGGCCAGCGCGGTGACGTCGAGGCGCTGGCCGACCTGCTGGGCGAGTTGGCCGATGCGGTCGTCGGGCGCTACCGGGGCGACCTGCGGCGGTTGCGGTCGGCGGCGCACCGTGACCCGGTCCGGGAGCGTGCGCTGCTCACCGCCCTGCCGGGGGTCGACGACCGGGTCGCGGACCTGTTCCTGCGCGAGGTGCAGGCACTGTGGGGCGAGGTCGCGCCGGGCGCCGACCGGCGGGCGCTGACCGCGGCCCGACGGCTCGGACTGGGGCGCTCGGCCGAGGATCTCGCCGGGCTGGCCGGGGGCCGCGAGTCGGAGCGGCTCGCCTGGCTGGTCGGCGCGCTTGCCCGGGTCGACCTGGAGGGGCGATACGCCGAGCTGACAGGATGAGGCCCTTTGTCGGCACCCACTGTCCGTTCGGCTGATGGCATGCGATAGGCTGGCCGCAGTAACGCACAGTCACCCGGTTCGGGTGGCTGTCGGCCGCCTGGTGGCCGCGACCCGGTTCGGGCGCACACCGTCGCCAGGGCAGGCGGTTACTCAGGAGCGCCCCCGGCCGCGGTTCGCGGCCGGGGCGTACCCCTGTCTGAGCCGCCCGGCTAGATGCCGCGCAGGTGCTGTGACACCCGCTGGTGCCGCTTGTCGCGCCCCTGGGCACCACGCTGCGCGTCGGTGATCTCGGGCGCCGCGTCGATGCCGGCCGACCGGGCCACCTGGTTGCCGTTGGCGTAGTCCACCGGAGGCAGGGCGCGCAGGGCCCGCAGTACCTCCGGCGGCGCCCCTTCCCGCTCGGCCTCGCGCAGCACCTCGTCCTTCCCGGCGGGGTAGTCCAGGCTGGACAGGTACTGCAGGACGTCGGCGTAGCTCGCCATGGTGTCGACTCCTCCCGGGCCTCGATCCGGCCACGACCGGGCGCGGATACCCGACGCGGGACGGCTCACGCGCCGAGGGCGACGAAAATGCGGCCGCCGTTTCCGTACCGGTCGGGTGGGTAAGCGCCGGCCGGAGGGGGTACGCGATGAACTACGACACCTTCGTGGACCAGGTTGCCCAACGCACCGCCACCTCGTCGTCGCGGGCGGCGGAGCTGATCCGGGCGACGCTGGAAACGCTGGCCGAGCGGCTCACCGGTGGCGAGGTGCTGGACCTGGCCGTCCAGCTGCCGGCCCCGCTGCGGCTGCCGATGCGCCCGACACCGGACATCGAGGCGGCGCAACGGTTCGGTGCCGCCGAGTTCGTCGCCCGGGTGGCCGTGCGTGCCGGGGTGGCCGAGCCGGCCGCCCGGGACGCGGTCCGGGCCGTCTTCACGACACTTCGGGAGGCGGTGACCGGCGGGGAGTTCGACGAACTGGTGGTCCAGCTGCCCCGCGACTACCGCGACATGGTCGAGCCCGCCCTGGCCCCCGGCGCGACGCTGCGTCGTCGTTGAGGCGCCGTCGCGTTCCGGTCGGTGCCGATGTCAGCCGACCGCTCCGCTGGCGCGTAGCTGGGCGACCCGGTTCCGGTCGAAGCCGGCCTCGGCGAGCACCTCGTCGGTGTGCTCACCCGGCCAGGGCGGCGGCCGGCGGATCGCGGTCGGGGTGGCGGAGAACCGGGGCGCCGGCGCCGGCTGGACGACCCCGTCGCGGAGCACGAACGTCCTCCGGGCGGCCAGGTGCGGGTGCTCCGACGCCTCCTGCCAGTCCAGCACCGGCGCGGCGCAGGCGTCGGAGGCGGTGAGCAGCGCCGCCCACTCGTCCCGGGTACGGGTGCGGAACAGGCGCGCCCAGGCGGCCCGCAACGCCGGCCAGTTCGCCGGGTCGGTCCGGTCGATCGGCTCGTCCGGCGGGAGTGGGAAGCCGGTGCGCCGGACCAGTTCGTCGTAGAAGCGTGGCTCCAGTGCGCCGACGGCCAGGTATCGCCCGTCGGCGCACTCGTAGGTGTCGTAGAAGGGCGCACCGCCGTCGAGCAGGTTGACCCCGCGCGGGGTGCGCCACATGCCGAGCTGGTGCAGCGCGTGGATCTGGGTGCTGAGCACCGCGACGCCGTCCACGATGGCCGCGTCCACCACCTGGCCGGTGCCGCCGCCGCGGACCGCGTACAGCGCGGAGACGACACCCAGGGCGAGCATCATGCCGCCGCCGCCGAAGTCGCCGAGCAGGTTCATCGGCGGCACCGGAGGCTCGCCGGCCCGCCCGATGCCGTGCAGCGCGCCGGTCAGCGCCAGGTAGTCGATGTCGTGTCCGGCGTACGGGGCGTTCGGGCCGTCCTGACCCCATCCGGTCATCCGGCCGTAGACGAGTGCCGGGTTGACCGCGTGGCAGTCGGCCGGGCCGACGCCGAGCCGCTCGGTGACCCCGGGCCGGAACCCCTCGACGAGGGCGTCCGCGTCGCCGATCAGGGCCAGCACCACCTCGCGTCCGTCGGCGGACTTCAGGTCGACGCCGATCGAGCGGCGTCCCCGGTTGAGCAGGTCGGGGTGCGGGGTGCCGAAGGCCGAGGCGTCCACCTCGGTGACCCGGTCGACCCGGATCACGTCGGCGCCCAGGTCGGCCAGCATCATGGCGGCGAACGGCCCGGGGCCGATCCCCGCCAGTTCCACCACGCGTACGCCGGCCAGCGGGCCGGTCGCCAGGTCTGCGCTCACCGGGTCACGATAGGCGCCACCGGCGGGCCGCTCGTCGTGAGCGGAGCCACCGACCGCGGCAGCGCCCCGCGTGGCGGGCCGAATTCGGCTGCCCTAACCTTGTCAGCACGAGGGGAGTACTTCCCACGAACCATGCCGGTCAGTACGGCGCGCCCGGAGCGCGCCTCGGGTGGTTGCCCACGAAACGTGGGTGAAGGAGACCTCGAACATGACACGGTGTTCGAGGAGGCGTCATGTCCGATTTGTCTGTGGCGGCCGGTCTGGATTCGGTAGGCACGCCCTCGCTGTGGGCGATCACCATCCTCGGCGTGCTCGCTCTGCTGGTGCTGGACTTCCTGGTGACCCGACGCCCACACGAGGTGTCGCTCAAGGAAGCACTCGGGTGGTCCGCCTTCTACATAGCCCTGCCGCTGGCCTTCGGTGCCTGGGTCTGGCAGCGCTACGGCTCGCAGCGTGGCTTCGAGTACCTCACCGGTTACCTGGTCGAGAAGTCACTGTCGGTCGACAACCTCTTCGTCTTCATGCTGCTGCTGGCCGCCTTCGCGGTGCCGACCGAGCTCGCCCAGCGGGTGCTGCTGTTCGGCATCACCGGAGCGCTGGTGCTGCGCGGCGTCTTCATCGCCCTGGGCGCCGCAGCCCTGCAGACCCTGGACTTCGCCTTCCTGATCTTCGCGTTGATCCTGCTGTTCACCGCCGCCAAGCTGCTCCGCGACGCGTTCACCGGGCACGAGCAGTCGGTGGACATCGGCACCATGCGCTCGGTGCGCCTGCTACGCAAGTTCATGCCGGTGGTCCACGAGTACCACGGCACCAAGATGACCGTGCGGGTCGACGGACGCCGGGCACTCACCCCGCTCGCCCTGGTGGTGGTGGCGGTGCTCGCCACCGACGTGGTCTTCGCCGTCGACTCGGTGCCGGCGGTCTACGGCATCACCGAGGACCCGTACCTCGTCTTCGCCACGAACGCCTTCGCCCTGCTGGGCCTGCGGGCGCTGTACTTCGTGCTGCACGCCGCGCTGAGCCGGCTGGTCCACCTCACCTACGGCCTGGCGATCATCCTGGCCTTCATCGGCGTCAAGCTCGGCCTGCACTGGGCACACGGCATCTGGGACGGCGTCCCGGAGATCCCCACCGTGGTCTCGCTGCTGGTCATCGTCGGCGTGCTGACCGTGGTCACCTTCACCAGCCTGCGGGCCACCCGCAACGTGGTGCCGGGGGCCAAGGAGGTCGTGACCGAGCGGAAGTGAGAGTTCCCGGCCGGTACGCCCGGGCCGGTCGAACCGGCCCGTGGCGGTGTGCGCCGTGGTAGGACTGAGCGGTGGGTATCGTCACACCGGGCTTCCAGGGTCGGCCGCGCGTCGACGCCGCGGATCTGCCACCCGGCCAGTATCTGACGCCTGACTTCCCGGTGCTCTCCGCCGGCCCGACCCCTCGGGTGCCGCGCGAGCAGTGGGAGTTCGTGATCAGCACCGAGACCGGTACGGAGCATCGGTGGAGCTGGGCCGAGATGATGGCGCTGCCGCAGGAGACGCCGACCGTCGACATCCACTGTGTCACCCGGTGGTCAAAGCTCGGCACCACCTGGCGGGGCGTCTCGCTGGACACGCTGCTCGACGGCGTGGACACCGCCGCCGACTACGCCCTGGCCCACTCCTACGGCGGATACACCACGAACCTCCCGCTGGAGGACCTGCGGGACGGGCAGGCCTGGCTCGTGCACAGCTACGACGGCGACGACCTGCCGGCCGAGCACGGCGGGCCGGCGCGGCTGCTGGTGCCACACCTCTACTTCTGGAAGTCGGCCAAGTGGGCGCGCGGCATCCGGCTCACCGTCGAGGACACCCCCGGTTTCTGGGAGACCGCCGGCTACCACGACTACGGCGACCCGTGGCGTGAGCAGCGGTACCAGGGCGATTGACCGGGCGGATGAGCTGGCGGGCGGCCCGGTTGGTGGCGGACCGGGCCGAGACACCGACAGCGAGAACCCTGGTGCTGCAGGTGCCGGGCTGGCCGGCCCACCTGCCCGGCCAGCACGTCGACATCCGGCTCACCGCACCGGACGGATACCAGGCCGCCCGGTCGTACTCGCTCGCCGCGCCCGCCGACGGCGACCGGATCGAGGTGTGTGTCCAGCGGGTGACCGACGGCGAGGTGTCGCCGTTCCTGGTCGACGGCTACCGCGAGGGCGACCCGGTCGAGGTACGCGGCCCGGTCGGCGGCTGGTTCGTGTGGCGGCCACAGCAGACCGAACCGGTGCTGCTGGTCGGCGGCGGGTCGGGCGTGGTGCCGCTGATGGCCATGATCAGGGCGAGGCGGGCGGCCGGAAGCCGGGTCCCGTTCCGGCTGATCTACTCCGTGCGTAGTCCCGACGACGCGTTCTACACCGAGGAGCTGCGCCGCCGGGTACGTGACGACGCCGGTCTCGACGTGGCCCACGTCTACACGCGTCAGGCGCCCGAGGGATGGCGCGGCGAGCCGCACCGGCTCGGTCTGGCCGATGTCAACGACCACGGCTGGCCGCCGGAGCTGGAGCCGCTGGTTTACGTGTGCGGACCCACCGGCTTCGTCGAGGTCGTCTCCGATCTGCTCGTCGGGCTGGGCCACCCGGCGCGGCGGGTACGCACCGAACGTTTCGGCCCGACCGGTTGAGAGGAGGCCGCGGATGACCGCGCTGCCCTACGTGGACGGCAACATGCTCGATGGTCCGTTGGGGGAGGTGTTCGCTGTCGACCTGAGCAGCGCCACCGCCCGGTGCGCCCACTGCGGCACCCCCGGCCCGGTGGCCGGGCTGCGGGTCTACTCGCAGGCGCCCGGCCTGGTGGGCCGCTGCCCGACCTGCGTCGAGGTGATGTTGCGGCTGGTCCGTGCCCCTGACCGTGCCTGGCTCGACCTGCGCGGCGCCACCTTCCTCCAGTTCCCGTTGCCACCGGAACGCACCCGCTAGACCCGGCGACGGGTGGTTGGACGTTTGCCGGCGCGGATCGCGGGAACCGGGCCGGAATGACGAAGCCTCGTGTAGTGATCGTGGGGGCCGGGTTCGCCGGGTACCACGCGGCGAAGACGTTGACCCGGTTGGCCCGCGGTCGAGCCGAGATCGTCCTGTTGAACTCGACCGACTACTTCCTGTACCTGCCGCTGCTGCCCGAGGTGGCGGCGGGGGTGGTGGAGCCGGGCCGGATCGCGGTGCCGCTGTCCGGCACGCTGGACGGCGTGCGGGTGGTCATCGGTGAGGCGGACAGCGTCGACCTGCAGAACCGGTGGGTCGGCTTCACCCAGCCGGAGGGTGACCGCAACCGGCTGGCGTACGACCGGTTGGTGCTGGCCGTCGGCAGCGTGAACAAGCTGCTGCCGATTCCCGGCGTGACCGAGTACGCGCACGGCTTCCGTGGCCTGCCCGAGGCGCTCTACCTGCACGACCACGTGGTCCGGCAGATCGAGCTCGCCGAGCAGGCCGAGGATCCGGCCGAGCAGCAGGCCCGCGCCACGTTCGTGGTGGTGGGTGCCGGATACACCGGTACCGAGGTGGCCGCGCACGGCATCCTGTTCACCGACGAACTGGCCGCTCAGCACCCCCGGCTGAAGATCCGGCCGAGGTGGCTGCTGCTGGACGTCGCCCCCCGCGTGCTGCCGGAACTGGACCGACGGATGTCGGTCACCGCCGACAAGGTGCTGCGACGACGCGGGGTCGACGTGCGGATGGGCACCTCGGTGGCGGTCGCCACCTCCGACGGCGTCAAGCTCACCGACGGCGAGTACGTGCCCACCTGCTCGCTGGTCTGGTGCGTCGGCGTACGCCCCGACCCGTTCGTGGCCGAACTGGGCCTGCGGACCGAGAAGGGGCGGCTGGTCGTCGACGAGTACCTCAACGTCCCCGGATTCCCCGAGGTCTACGCCTGCGGCGACGCCGCCGCGGTGCCCGACCTGACCCGGCCCGGTGAGATCTGCACGATGACCGCCCAGCACGCGCAGCGACAGGGCAAGCTGGCCGCGCACAACATCGCCGCCTCGTACGGGCAGGGACGCCGTCGGCCGTACAAGCACCATGACCTCGGCTGGGTGGTCGACCTGGGCGGCAAGCAGGCCGCCGCGAACCCGTTGAAGGTGCCGCTGTCCGGCCTGCCCGCCAAGGCGGTCACCCGCGGTTACCACCTGCTCGCGATGCCCGGCAACCGGGCCAGGGTGAGCGCGGACTGGTTCCTCGACGCCGCACTGCCGCGCTCGGCGGCGCAACTCGGACTGATCTCCGCCACCGCCGTACCACTGGAGAGCTCGTCGCCCGAGATGCCGGCGCGGGTGCACTGACCACTGGTTCGACCGGCGTGGGGGGGGGGGGGGGGGGGGGGGGGGGGCCGAGCCGGCGCCGGGCGGCGGGGGGGCGGCGCCGGGGGCGGCGGGGCCCCCCCCCCCGCCGG